>DASYXX010000699.1:0-10872 GCA_035934395.1 Streptosporangiaceae bacterium | reverse complement strand
GAATACGCAGGCCAGGTCACCGGCCGTCTTCAACGCTACGGGCATCCTCGCGCTATCCGCCAGGGGCAACAGGAACGCGGACGGCTCACCGTGCCAAGTCTGTCGAAGCGCAGATCAGCCAAAACGTGGCGCAGTGCTTAGCGTGAACCTCCCTTCTCCAGCTGGGACCATGGTGACGGCAGGCGGATTACCCGTCGGCCAGGGTGCCAGCCCTTCTGCTACAAGCCACCGGCCGATCGAGGCGCTGCGTAGCTCGGTACACGTTCCCCAGAATGACCTGGAAAGCCCGATTTCTACAGAGCCCTCGCCCGGAACGTCCAAGACGATGTGCCTCCAGCCGCGGTCGAAGAAACGGTGACGGTCCTGACGGCTGATCTTCAGGCCGTAGCCTGCACCCGAGGCCAGCGGGCTTCCGTTGGACCACCCTGTCACTCGCACGACTCCTCCGTTCCTGCGCGGGTTCCGCATCACCCGCTAAAAAGATGCCGAGTATGTCCCAGCGGCCTCGCCATCGCTCGATCCGGTCTATGAGGATCCCATGGTGGTCACTTTCGCGCGGGTGGCCGTGCTCTTGCTGGTACCGCGCAAGGTAGGCGGTGTGCACTTCCCAGATGTTGTTACGCACCCACCAGCGCGGGGAAGTAGTCCGGGTGCTCCAAGGCCAGGTCCACGAAGATCCAAAATGCATCCTCAGACGGATCTTCGCTGCACCGGGATGCGTCACGGGGATGGCGAGCGTGCCACGTGCCCGTGCGTCTCGTCTTGACCTGAATCGAGATCCGACGGCGTTTCGTTACCTCGCAGGGGAGCATGTCGGTGCCGGGCATGTTTCCGGCGAAGGTTACGGCGTAGCCACCGCGCCGGTGGATCTGCGCGGCGACATACAGCTCCCCGGCACGCCCGACCTGCCGCGGATTCATCGTCCCTCCAGCGTGCTGCATGGACGCCAATGGATCGCCTGCATCCGCAGTACAGCGGACGATCGCGCTCCCGGTCGGCCCAGGCTCAAGCTGACAGTACGACGCACCGGCCCTCGCCGGGATAACCCAGCCGAAGACACTTCTCCGCCGCCGCAAGGCTGATCCGCCGATGGAGCCAGGGTTGAACGAGGGTCAGCTAAATCTGGTCGCCGAAGCTGCGTTTGCGGTAGTCCTGCTGCGCGCGCTCGTCGGCGGCGCTTGCGCCGTAGCGGTCGACCATCTGGTCGGACTTCCAGCCGCCGAGCCGCTTGAGATCCCCGCGGTCGCCGCCGGACTTGCGGTACTGGTGCGCCCAGGTGTGCCGGTACTGGTGCGGGTGGATGCGCGGGACACCCGCAAGACGGGCGCGGCGCGCGACCATCTGTTCGATGCCCCCGGCCGACAGGGGGCCGCGCCCGTACTTGTCAAGCCACAGTTCAGGTTTCCATGCGATCTTGTGCTTGCGCCGCTCGCGGAGGTACCGGTCCAGCGACAGCCCCGTCTTGGGGCCGAAAGGCACTGCCCGGTACCGGCGACCCTTGCCCAGGACCCAGATCATCTGCTGTTCCATGTCCACGTGCGGGCCGCGCTGATCGTCGCGCGGTTCCTTCATCAAGCCCGCCATCTCCGACACGCGCACGCCTGTGTCGCAGAACAGCCTGATGATCGCCTCGTCGCGGAGGTTGACAAACGTGCGGGCCCTGCAGGTGGCGAGCACGGCCTTGATGTCCTGGATCGGCACTACCGGTACCGGCTCCTCAGGCACGGTAGGCGGGTTCAGCTTCGCGAACGGGGAGTACTCGATCTCCTCCTCGCTGACCATCCAGCGGAACCACTGCTGGAGGCCCCGGTACCGGTTGTTCGCGGTGGCGGGTTTGTGCAGCTGCTGCAGGTGAGTGATGAAGGCGCGGATGTGCGTGGCGGTGATGTCCCGGGCGCCGGTCACCGGCGGGGCTGACTCCACGAGGCACGCGATCTCGTCTGGCAGCGGGGGAGGGGCGACCAGGAATCTGATGAGCTGGTCGGCCGACTCCCGGTAGGTCTTCAGCGTCCTCTTGGACTTGCCGTCAGCGCGCAGCGCGAGCATCCAGGAGTTGCGCAGTACCTCCAGGGTCGCCCGCGCCTCCGCCTCGGCGGGCGCTTTGGGGGTCCTGTCGGGCACCTGAGCAGGATACCTCATAAACCTAGGTGGCTGTGACTAACTCATGTCACTTGATCAACAAGCGTGGTATGTCGAAAGGTGCGTTCCGAATCGCAGTTATCTGCTGTGGGAGCGCTGTAGCAACTCAGGCGGGACGTGGCGATCAGAGTTTTTGCAGGTCACAGGCGGTGTGCGCGCCTGGAGGGACTCGAACCCCCGACCGGCTGCTTAGAAGGCAGCTGCTCTGTCCGGCTGAGCTACAGGCGCCGGTCTGCAATTGTGCACGGCCAAGGTCACGTGCGGGCAACGGTGCGCGCGCGAGTCGGGACCGATGACCTGGGAGTCAGCGTGCGCGGCTTCCCCTATCGTCGTGTCCTGTGACAGCTACCGCCCGCCGGCCTCGCGCGCCGGGCTGGCCGACGGCCGCCGGCATCGTGATCGGCGCCGCCGCCGACGCGCTGCTCGGCGACCCGCGGCGCGGGCACCCGGTCGCGCTGTTCGGGCGGGCCGCGCAGGCGGCCCACGACCGGGTGTACGCCGACAGCCGGATGCGCGGGGCGGGTTACGCGGCCGGGTGCGTCCTCACGGTGGCAGGCCCGGCGGCCGTTGCACAGCAGCTTACCCGCGGCCGGCCCTGGGCCCGGGCGGCCGCTACGGCCGCCGCCGTGTGGGCCGTGACCGGGGCGCGCTCGCTGGCCACGGAGGCGGAACGGATGTCGGCGGCGCTGGAGTCCGGCGACCTGACGGCCGCCCGGGCGATCCTGCCGAGCCTGTGCGGGCGGGACCCGGCCGGGCTCGGCGCGGCCGAGCTCGCGCGGGCCACGGTCGAGTCGGTCGCGGAGAACACCGGTGACGCGGTCGTCGCGCCGCTGGTGTGGGCGGTGCTCGCCGGGCTGCCGGGCCTGGCCGGGTACCGGGCCGTGAACACGCTGGACGCCATGGTGGGGTACCGGTCACCGCGGTACGCGCGGTTCGGCTGGGCGTCGGCGCGGCTCGACGACGTCGCCAACTGGGCGCCGGCCAGGCTGGCCGGCGCCCTGGCCGCGGCCTGCTCGCCGGTCGTCGGCGGGCGCCCGGCCGCCACGTGGCGCGTTATGCGGCTGTACGGCGGGCGCCATCCCAGCCCGAACGCTGGCCGGTGCGAGGCCGCGTTCGCCGGCGCGCTCGGCGTCCGGCTCGGCGGGACCAACGTCTACGCGGGAACGACCGAGCACCGGCCCGTCCTCGGTCAGGGCCGCGCGCCGCAGCCCGATGACATCCGCCGCGCGGTGCGCCTGTGCCGCGCGGTTACCATCGCTTCGACGGTTGCGGCTGCGGCGGCCGCGGCGATCGGAGGGTGAGGCGGGCGGGGAAATGAAGCAGGGAAGGGGGACGGTGGGCGGGGCGCTTCTGGTGGCGGGCACGACCTCGGACGCGGGCAAGAGCGTGCTGGCGGCGGGCCTGTGCCGCTGGCTTGCCCGGCAGGGGGTACGGGTCGCGCCGTTCAAGGCACAGAACATGTCGCTGAACTCGTTCGTCACCGCGGACGGCGCGGAGATCGGCCGGGCCCAGGCGATGCAGGCCGCCGCGGCGGGCATCGAACCCGACGCGCGGATGAACCCGGTGCTGCTCAAGCCCGGCAGTGACCGGCGCAGCCAGGTGGTCGTGCTGGGCAGCGCGGTGGGCGAGGTCGACGCGGTCGAGTACCGGGAGCACGCCGAGCGGCTGCTGCACGTGGCCACCGACAGCCTGGCCCAGCTGCGGCGCGAGTACGACGTGGTGATCTGCGAGGGCGCGGGCAGCCCAGCCGAGATCAACCTGCGCGCGACCGACATCGCGAACCTGGGGCTGGCCCGGGCCGCGGGCCTGCCGGTGATCGTGGTGGGCGACATAGACCGGGGCGGGGTCTTCGCGGCGCTGCACGGCACCCTGGCCCTGCTGGAGCCCGCCGACCAGGCGCTCGTCGCCGGCTTCGTGATCAACAAGTTCCGCGGCGCCCGCGAGCTGCTCGAGCCGGGGCTGCGCACGCTGCGCGAGCTCACGGGTCGCCCTACGTTCGGGGTAGTTCCTTTTTCCGAACGCCTCTGGTTGGACGCCGAGGACTCGCTCGCCCTGGATACCGGCCGTGCCACCCCGGCCGGGCCCCCGCTGGGCGGCGACGTGCTGCGGGTCAGCGTGGTGCGGCTGCCGCGGATCAGCAACTTCACCGACGTCGACGCGCTCGCGGCCGAGCCCGGCGTGCTGGTCCGGTTCGCCAGCGAGCCCGCCGAGCTCGCCGACGCCGACCTGGTCGTGCTGCCCGGCTCCCGCGCGACCGTCGCCGACCTGGCCTGGCTGCGCGAGCAGGGCCTGGCCGAGGCGATCACGGCGCGTGCCGCCAAGGGCCTGCCGGTGCTCGGCATCTGCGGCGGCTACCAGATGCTCGGGCGCGAGATCAACGACGAGGTGGAGTCCGGCGCGGGCCGGGTTGCCGGACTCGACGTGCTGCCCGCCCGGGTGGCGTTCGGAATAGAAAAGATCCTGGGCCGGCCGACTGGCAGCGCCTACGGCGCGGACGTCGCCGGGTACGAGATCCATCACGGGATCGTCACCCTCCACCCCGGGGCCGAGCCGTTCCTCGACGGCTGCCGGGCGGGGGCCGTCTGGGGAACGTCCTGGCACGGGACGCTGGAGAACGATGCGTTCCGGCGGGCGTTCCTGGCCGAGGTCGCGGCGCTGTCCGGGCGGGAGTTCACGGTGTCGCCGGATACCGACTTCGCGGCGCTGCGGGAGGCGGGGCTGGACGTGCTCGGCGACCTGGTAGGCGACCATCTCGACACCGCGTCCCTGCGCCGCCTCATCACCGACGGGCCGCCGGCCGGGCTGCCGGTGATCCCGCCCGCCGGACGCGGGAACCGCTCGTGAGGTGGGCGGGGCCCGGCGGCTACTGGGCGAGCGACGAGCGAGCGCTGATCGACCTGGCCCGGGTGCACGCCTGGATCAGCGGCGAGAGTTACTGGGCCGAGGGCAGGCCGCGCGACGCCATGGCCCGCGCCATCGAGAACTCGCTCGTCCTTGGCCTCTACTCGGCCGAGGGGACGCAGGTGGGCTTCGCCCGGTTCGTCACCGACTACGCGACCTTCGCCTGGCTGTGCGATGTGTTCGTCGATGCCGGGCATCGCGGCCACGGGCTCGGCACGTTCCTGGTCGACACGGCCGTCGGCCATCCCGATGTCCGCGGGGTCCGCCAGATCCTGGCCACCGAGCCGGGGCGCAGCCTGTACGGCAGGTTCGGGTACCGCCCGCTGGCCCACCCGGAACGCTGGATGGAGCGCCCCGGTCACGTGCCGTGATGCACAGGGGGCGTTGACAGGCGGGACCCGGCTGGCGTACCAAGCCTGCAGGACGCGGGCGCCGGCGCTCGCGCGACGACGGCGAGGTGACCGCGTGAACGACGTCCAGACCGAGATCCACGGAACGTGCGATGACCGCTTCGAGCCGGTGCGCGAGGCGTTCGCCGCCAACTTCGCCGAGCGCGGCGAGATCGGCGCGAGCGTGGCCGTCGTGGCGGGCGGGGAGCCCGTGGTAAACCTGTGGGCGGGCTGGGCCGATCCCGGCCGGACGCGCGCCTGGCACCAGGACACGCTCACCAACGTGTGGTCGACGACCAAGGCCATGACGTCGCTGTGCACGCACGTGCTCATGAACCGGGGCGAGCTGGACCCGGACGCGCCGGTCGCGCGGTACTGGCCCGAGTTCGCGGCGGGCGGCAAAGCCGAGATCCCGGTCCGGTGGATCATGTGCCACCAGACCGGCCTCACCGGCCTGTCGGTCCCGACCGCCCTGCAGGACTACTACGACTGGGAGAAGATCACGACGCTGCTCGCCGGGCAGGAGCCGCTGTTCCCGCCCGGCACGACGAGCGGCTACCAGGCGATCACGTTCGGGTACCTGGCCGGAGAGGTCGTCCGGCGGATCACCGGGCAGAGCTGCGGAGCGTTCTTCGCCTCGGAGATCGCCGGGCCGCTCGGCGCGGACTTCTTCATCGGGCTGCCGCCGTCCGAGCTTGGCCGCTGCTCGGAGCTGCGGGGGGTCCGGCCGTCCGAGGACGAGCAGGCGGCGCTCGCCCAGGCCTACGCCAGCGCCTCGCCAGCGGCGCAGGCCGCCCTCATCAACCCGGCGCTGACGGGGGACGAGGCCAACGCCGACGACTGGCGGACGGCCGAGATCCCGGCGGCCAACGGGCACGGCACCGCGCTGGGCCTGGTGACCGTGTTCGGCACCCTGGTGGACGGCTCGGAGCGGCTGATCTCGGCCAAGACCCTGCAGGCCGCCCGCGCGAGCAACGGGCGGCACACCGACCTGGTTCTCGGCTTCCCGCTGGAGTTCGGGCTCGGCTTCGGCCTGTCCGGACCGGAGGGCCACTTCGGGCCCAACCCGGCGGCGTTCGGGCACGACGGATTCGGCGGCTCCGCGGTCGGCGCCGACCCCGAGGCCGGGGTCGCGTTCGCCTACGTGATGAACCGGATGGGCATGAACCTGGCCGACGACCCACGCAAGATGGCGCTGATCGCCGCGGTGTACGAGAGCCTCGGCGCCGCTTAGCGGCGGCGGCGCTCGCTGTCTGGCACTAAAGATGTGCAGAAGGTGCTGCGGGCACGACACTTTCTGCACAAGTTTCGGCGGGAAACCGCGGCCGGGGCCGGGCCGGGCGTCCGCCGCGCACGATGAGCTGGCTAGCCGCCTTCGACCGAGAAGCGAAGCGTGGCGCACACGCCGTCACGCGGGCGGGTGATGCCCCCGCATGCGGCTGGGTCGCCGCGCTCGACTAGGTCCTCGGGCAGGAAATGCAGTTCCGCGTCGGTGTGCGCGATCGCCCGCGCGAGCGCGGCGTCGGCACGGTCGAGGGCAGGCTCCGCCACGCCCCAGTCCGCCAGCTCTTCCTCGGAGGCCGCGAGGGCATTGCCGGCGCGGCCGATCCACGCGGTCGCTGTGGATGTCGGGTCGTCGGCCAGGAACAGGTCGGAGACCTGGCCATTGCGGAACGCGGCCATGGTCGGCGCGAGGCCCTGGACGCCGCGGCCGTGGGCCAGCTGGGTCCGCCAGTCATCGAAGCGCTCGCGCACGTCCCGGTCGGCCCACCGCGACAGCGCCCGGCCCGCGGCCTCGGCCAGGGCCTGGCTGTCCGCGCTCACTTCCTCATCGACCACGGCGGCGGAGTCTCGCAGCGGCTTCGTCAGGTGCTCGAGCAGCAGCGACCGGGCCCGGACATCACCGCCCACGATGACGTGCCGGGCGCCGATCCGGCCGGCCGCGGCGACCACCTCCGCGGCCAGCGCCTTGGCGTTCTCGTCCCAGGTCTCCTCGGCGCTGCGCTGGTAGCGGTCCTGCGACCAGCCCCCGACCGAGGTCTTGTGTACCGGCCACTGCCTGCCAGCGACCCAGTCTCGCCATGCCTCGCCGGACCCGCCGATCGCGACGATCTCGCCGCCGGTCCGCGTGGCACTCACGCGCAGGTGCGGAATGGGCGGAGGGTGCTGGGCCAGCAACGGCATCACGTGCGGAAGCAGCGCCAGCCGGGCGATCTCCCGTCGCGGCGGCGCGTCCAGCGCCCCGCTGAAGGTGACGGCGCCGGCCCGGGCGAACACCGCCTGGCCCGTGGCCACCTCGTCGGGGTCGCCGATCACCTCGGCGACGGCGTCCAGCGAGGCCGGGCCGGCGCCGGCCGCGGACAACTGTTCCCTGGCGTTACGCCACCGGATCGCGATGGCCTCAGCGGCGTTCTCGTGCACTCGGTCCGTGTCCAGGTACACGGACACGTAGTCCCCGATCTCGTCGTACAGCGGTCGCAGGAAGCCCAACTCCACTGGGCGTCCCTCCTCCCGGATGCGGTCGGCCGGTCCCTCGGCGGGCGGGTACATGGGCCAGCCTGCCACAGCCGTCCCGGATGACCCATCGCCGCACCCACCTCAGCCGAAGGGTGACCGGCGGCCGGGTGGTGACACCGGCCCGCGGCTGCTTACACTTGAGCCGCCAGCCCCCGCGATGGGGGTGCGCCCCGGGTACCGTGCGGAGGCCGCCATGGTCGCCTTGCTTGTCGGCGCGCTGACGCAGCTCGCCGGCTTCTGGCAGGCCGCGACGCACGTGGCCACCTTGCCGTCCGCGTCCGGGCTGATGGCGCTGGCCGCGGTCGCGCTGACCGGGATGCTCGTCGCCTTCCTGGCACACGGCGGCAGGATCGCCGCGGCGGTCACCGCGCGCCCGCTGACCGGTCGCGCCGCCGCGCTGCGCGAGAAGTCCTGGTCGGCGGCGTTCCAGCGGCAGCGCGATCCTGACGCGCCCGGCCGCGCCCGGCCCAGAGCGCCCTCGGCGGTCCCGGCGGCCGCCTGACGATCCCGCGGTTTTCCACCCGCCGTCCCGCCTCCCGCCCGTCCCGCCCTCCCGCACGTCCCGCCCTTCCCGGGCCCCTGCGGCGCGCCCGCTCCCGGGATGCACCGGGCCTGGACGCGCTGTGCCTGGACGCGCTGTGCAGGGACACGCCGGGCCCGGTGCGACCGGGCCCGGGCGGGTGCGGCTCGATCTCGCGGCCGTCTCCAGCTGTCAACCGCTGCCAGAACCGCTGGAGGTATCCGTCATGCTCAGCCTGTTCGGCGTCCCCGTGGACGCCGCCTATCACGTCGTGTCCGCATTCGCCCAGCTGCTCGCGCCGGTGGCCGGGGGCCTGGCCACCGCCGCGGCCATCGTGGCCTTCACCATGGCCGTGCGGCTCCTGCTGCTCCCGCTCAGCTATCGCGCGACCCGCGGACTGGCCAGCCAGGCCCGCCTGCTGCCCCAGGTCCAGGCCCTGCAGAAGCGCCATGCCGGGCAGCCGGACCGACTGCAGCGCGAGATGGCCGCGCTCTACCGGCGGGAGGGCACCGGGCAGTTCGCCGGATGCCTGCCCTCCCTGCTGCAGCTGCCGTTCTTCAGCGTCATGTACCAGCTGTTCCGGTCCGCACGCCTCG
Source organism: Streptosporangiaceae bacterium (assembly GCA_035934395.1). GTDB lineage: Bacteria > Actinomycetota > Actinomycetes > Streptosporangiales > Streptosporangiaceae > JASHPR01. Next base: position 1,810 of record DASYXX010000699.1, on the reverse strand, counting down.
GCGGGCGGCCGAACGGCCTGCTCGGCCATCGCTTGCTGGACGCGACGCTGGGCAGCCACTGGCTGAGCGGGCCCGGGCCGCTCAGCGCGCAGGGCGCGGTGTTCCTCGGGCTGTTCGCGCTGCTGGCGATCGTGGCCTGCGTCGCGCCGCGGGTGGCGCGGGCGGCGCGCCCGGCCGGGGACGCGGGACCCGCGCCTGCCGTGACCCGCGGGCTGGCCCGGGTGCTGCCGTTCGCGACGCTGGGCGTCGCCGCCGTCATGCCGCTGGCCACCGGCCTGTACCTGCTGACAACGACCGCGTGGACGGCGGCCGAGCGCGCGGTCATCGCTCGCATCGGGCGGCCCAGGTCGGGCGACGACAGGCATCCCGCGCCGCCCGCGCGGAGGTGAACGCGCTGGGTCTAGAGTTCCGGATACACGCCCGCGGCCGGGGTTCGGCATGATGAAAGCAGCACCTGAGGAGGACAACCATGCATCAGCCGCCCGTCTCGCATGTCGCCAGCGAGGACCCGGAGATCGCCGAGCTCATCGATGCTGAGGCGCGACGCCAGTTCGAGAAGATCCGGCTGATCCCCTCGGAGAACTACGTCTCCGAGGCGGTGCTCGAGGCCTCCGGCACCGTGCTGACCAACAAGTACTCCGAGGGGTATCCGGGCCGCCGGTACTACGAGGGCCAGCAGTTCATCGACCCGATCGAGACCCTGGCGGCCCGGCGGGCCGAGGCGCTGTTCGGCGTCGACCACGCCAACGTGCAGCCGTACTCGGGGTCGCCGGCGAACCTCGCCGTCTACCTCGCGTTCCTAGAGCCGGGCGAGACCGTGATGGGGATGGCGCTGCCGATGGGCGGACACCTCACGCACGGCTGGTCGGTGTCGGCCACCGGCAAGTGGTTCCGGTCCGTTCAGTACGGGGTCCGCGCCGATACCGGGCGGGTGGACCTGGACCAGGTGCGCGAGCTGGCGTTGCTGGAACGGCCCAAGCTGATCTTCTGCGGCGGCACGGCGATCCCGCGCACGATCGACTTCCCGGCCTTCGCCGAGATCGCCGCCGAGGCCGGGGCGCTCCTCGTGGCCGACATCGCGCACATCGCCGGCCTGGTGGCCGGGGGCGCCCACCCCAGCCCGGTCGGCCACGCCGGTGTGATCACGACCACAACCCACAAGACACTGCGCGGCCCGCGCGGCGCCATGATCATGACGACCGCCGAGCACGCGTCGCGCGTGGACAAGGCGGTCTTCCCCGGCCTCCAGGGCGGGCCGCACAACCACACCACTGCCGCGATCGCCGTCGCGCTGCGCGAGGCGGCGCAGCCGGCGTTCACGACCTACGCCCATCAGGTGGTGGCCAACGCCAAGGCCCTGGCCGCCGCCCTGCTCGAACGCGGCTACACCCTGATCTCCGGCGGCACCGACAACCACCTGATCCTGATCGACCTGACGCCCCAGGGCATCGCCGGGAAGCCCGCCGCCAGGGCCCTCGACCGCGCGGGCATCGAGGTGAACTACAACACCGTCCCGTTCGACCCGCGCAAGCCGTTCGACCCGTCGGGGATCCGGATCGGCACGCCGGCGATCACTACCCGGGGCCTCGCCGAGTCGCACATGGCGCAGGTCGCCGCCTGGATGGACGACGCGATCACCGCGGCGGCCAAGGACGACGAGGCGGTCATCGAGCGGATCGCGGGCGAGGTCAGGGAACTCCTGTCGGCCTATCCCATGCCAGGCTGGGCCTGAGCTAGCCGACCGCGAGGGCCGGCCGGAGGCTGGCCCGAGCAGACGGCTGCGGGTGCGTCGATGACGGCAAGCACCGTG
>DASYXX010000422.1:0-6843 GCA_035934395.1 Streptosporangiaceae bacterium | reverse complement strand
GAGAGCGTATTCATGGAATGGAGAGTCGTCTCTGAGCGGCCTTTGTACAACGACGAGTGGCTGGATATACGAGTCGCGGATGTCGAGCTCCCTGACGGCCGCCACCTGGAGCATCGCTCGATCCGTACCGCGCCGGGGGCTGGCGCTGTGGTCGTCGACAGGGACCGGCGCGTGCTGCTGATGTGGCGGCACCGCTTTATCACCGGCTCCTGGGGCTGGGAGATTCCGCTCGGCAAGGTCGAGGAAGGCGAATCGCCTGCCGATGCGGCAGCGCGCGAGTTCGAAGAAGAAACCGGATGGCGGCCGGGCCCGCTGCGGCACCTGATCTATGTCCAGCCCACGCCTGGCCTCAGCACCTCCGAGCACCACATCTACCGGGCAGACGAGGCAACCTATATCGGGAAGCCGACCGACAGCATTGAGTCTGAACGGGTCGAATGGGTGCCTATCGCGGACTTGCGCTCACTGATCGACAAGGCAGAGATCGTGAGTGGCACAACGCTGGCAGCATTGCTTTACCTCCTCAGCCAGCCGTAACCGGAGAGCCGCGAACTCGTCCCGGGCATCGACCGCCTGGCCGGCTACCTGGTCTAGGAGCTAGAGCTGCTGGTCAAGGCTGCCGACCTGCGGGCGGTCGCCTGACGCGGGCCAGGGCCGTGGCCGGCCCGCCCCGGCCCGGTCACGCCGCTTTGCGGCCCACGCCCGCGGGAAGGTCGGCCGGGCCTCTGCCGGGATCGGCCTGGGCATCCTGTGGTCGCTCCGTGGCGTGGTTCGGCCAGGCTGGGCTCCACGATCTCGAATCCCGCGAAATAGCCCGCGATCTGCTCGCGGCTGTGCGGTGCACAACCCGACTTGCAACAGTCGTTATCAACGTAGACGATCTTGGAGTCGGGAGCGATCGCCTGGGCAACCTCATGGGTGTTGCCGGGCTCGGGAAGGCCCGGACCAACATCCGCGAACTGCTGGATGCCCCGCTCACCAGCAAGGTAGCGGACAGACCGGGCCAGAAACGGGCGATTGGCCCGCGCGCCTGCCACCACATGGGGGCGACAGGCAGCGACCTCGGCGGCAACCTTTCGCAGAGGCACCTATCGCGGATTCCGCCGCGCTCCGGTGACTGCCAGCGCCGCGGTTTCGGCCGGTGCGGGTGGCGGAGGGTTTTGGCTGGCGGGACCGGCTGAAGAAGTTCGGTTCCTGGTCCGCCTGGCGGCCGACGTTGCTGTCGGTGCCCGGGTTCGGGCGGCCGCGCGGGAGTGGCGTGTGATAGGCCTGCCCGCGCGGCCACGCCGCAGGAGTGTCCTTCCTGCTGGCTTCCTTTGAACAGGCTTTCTGAGTGGGGCTCAGAGCTGGGCGGTCCACTCGATGGTCAGCTGCGAGGCTGGACGGGCCGAGCTAATCTTTTGCCCTTTGGCATAACGCCCGATACGCAGCTTTTGGTCCTAGATTACGAAAATGCCTCGCTGCCGGGCTGCCGTATTAGTTGGGGCGCACCTCCCCGCCGTGCCGCCTGTCGTGTGTCGGCCAGAATGGGGTCGTGCGGGACTGGGTCGATTGGCATCAGGCCTACGCTGATCCGGCGTCGGGGCTGAGCTCCCGGCTGCGCATCGTACAGCGGCACCTGTCGGGGGCGATCGACCGGGCGCTGCCCGACCCGGTGCGGCTGGTCAGCCTGTGCGCCGGGCAGGGGCACGACGTGATCGGCGTGTTGCCCGGTCATCCGCTCCGGCACCACGTGACCGCGCTGCTGGTCGAAGCCGATCCGCGCAACGCCGCGCTGGCCCGCCGCCGGGCCGCGGCGGCTGGGCTGGACCAGGTGCAGGTGCAACAGGTGGACGCGAGCCAGCCGGCGACGTTCGCCGATGCCCTGCCCGCCGACGTGCTGCTGTTGTGCGGCATCTTCGGCAACGTCAGCGACACCGATATCGAGCGCACCACGGCGGCGGCGCCGGCGCTGTGCGCGCCGGGCGCGACGGTGATCTGGACCCGGCACCGTCGGCCGCCGGACCTGACCCCGCGCATCCGGGCCTGGTTCACCGACGCCGGCTTTGCCGAGATAGCGTTCGAGCCCCTGGACACCGGCCTGGCGGCCGTCGGCGTCGGTCGGCTCCGCCATGCCGGGCGCACTACGCTGCCTGCCGGACCCCTCTTCACGTTCCGCGAACGGGACTAGCAGGTGGGACGGGGTGCGGTCGCCGGACGGCCGACCGGCGTCGGCCTGCTGGTGTGAGACCATGGCTGCGTCGGAACAGGTGCGAGGGCAGGATCATGCGGGAACCAGAGGGTCCGCCGGGCTCAGGCGCCCGGCCGGCGCGAGCGCCCGGGCCGTCGGCGGTCGCGCGGGCGGCCTCGGCCGCGGGCGTGCTCCTGATCGGCGGGGCAGCCCTGGCCGGCTGTGCGCAGAAGGCGGACGCCTCCGCAGCGCTCGAGCTCGGGACGGCCTACGTCCAGGTGCCGACCGGCGGCACCACCGAGGCCTACCTGGTGATCCAGAACAAGGGGCCGGCCGACCGCCTGACCTCCGCCCGTACCAGCGTCGGCGGCCGGGTGATCTTCCGCGCGCCCGTCCGCTCCGGCGGCACCCTGATGAAGACCGTGCCGGACATCGGCATCCCGGCTGACGCCACGGTGCGGCTCTCGCCGGTCGGCTTCCACATGCTGATCACCGGGGCCGGGGCGATGCGCAGCGGCAGCCAGATCACGCTCACGCTGGTCTTCGCCAGGAGCGGGGCCATGTCGGTCGTGGCCGTTGTCACGAACCCGGCGACCGGCGGCAGCAGCTACTTCCTCAGCTGACCCGCCCGGCTGGCCCGCGCCGGCGGCCGTCGACTTGCCGAGGTGCCCGTCGAGATATATCGTCTTGCTAGCGAACAGGACCGGCTCACTGGTTACGCGGAGGATTACATGGCGACGGGACCCGACCTTCGCATTGGGGACGCGGACCGCGAGGCGGCGGCCGCCACCCTGCGCGAGCACTACGCGCAGGGCAGGCTGACCCTGGAGGAGTTCAACCAGCGTCTGGATGCCGCGTTCGCCGCCACCATGCAGAGCCAGCTGCGGCATATCACCCGTGACCTGCCGCACGCTCCCGCGGCACCGACCGCGCTGCCAGTCGCCGCGGGCGCCGGCCGGGAGCGATCCGAGCGCGATTACCAGTCGGGGGGCCGGCGGCCACGGCTCGGCCTGTTCCCCGTGATCATCGCCGCGCTGGCCAGCTGGCTGCTGATCTTCGACCTGCACCTGCGGATGTTCCCCTGGCCCGGCAAGCTGGCGATCTTCCTGGCGATCCTGGCGGGCGTCCGCGGGGTCCTGCGCCGCGTGCTCGGGCTCGGCCGCGGCCGCGGCCGGTTCGGCGGCCGGCGATGCGGCCGCTACACCCGGGGCGGCCGGTACTCCGGCGGCTCGTGGCCCCGCGATTTCTGACCGGCCGAGGTCGCTAGCTCACGCCCGGGCGGGGACCCTGAGCGGGACGACGAGGTAGCGGAACGCGGGCGTGCCCGCGGAGTCGCCCGGCGCCAGGCCGCCATCGGCCGCCCAGGTGATCAGGGCCGGCTTGGCCGCGGTGGTGAACTCAAGCCTGATCTGCCCGGGGTCGCCCGGCGACTCGTCCTGGTCATCGCCGGACGCACCCGCCCGCCGCGGCGGGGCAGCCGACGCCGCCGCCGCACCGAGTCCATCCAGCAGGTAGTGCGGGCTGAACGAGATCACCCGCTCATCGCCCTCGAACTCGGCGGGCACGGTCTCCACCGCGCGGGCCCGCCCGTCGGTCCGCGCCTCGATGACCACGGTCCCGGGGTTGAAGGCGAGCCGGACCGGGCTGGCCCGGTCCGCCACGAGCGACACCCGCCGCACGGCCTCGGTGAACGCGCTGGCGGGCAGCAGCGCACGGGAGCCGAACTCCTCGGGGAACCGTGACCGGTACTTGATGAACTCGCCGCCGATCAGCCGCGCGGTCAGCCTCCGGTTCCCGCCCTCGAAGCTGATCATGCCGTCGGCGGGCCGCGGACTGCGGGCCGCCCCCGCCCCGGGGGAGGCCGAGGCCTGCCCCGTGCCGAACGCCACGGTCACCGGCACGCCGGGCGCCATGGTCCTCGCGACATCGGCCAGCGTCCTGGCCGGGACCATGGCGGCCGCCCGGAGGCCGGGCACGGCCGGCACCCAGGACACCTCCCGCACCGCCAGCCGGTAGCGGTCGGTGGCGGCCAGCGTGAGCGTCTCGCCGTCGATCTCCAGGCAGACCGCGGTCAGCATGGGCAGCGTGTCGTCCCGGCTCGCGGCCGGGGCGACCTGGGCGGCCGCCACCGCGAGGACGCCTCCGTCCACGGTCCCGGCCGGCGCGGGCTGCTCGGGCAGCGCCGGGTACTCCTCCAGCGGCAGGGAGACCAGCGTGAACTCGGCGCTGCCGCAGCTCAGGCCCACCATGTCGGCGTCGGATGCGACCTCAACGTCGAGGGCGGGCAGACTGCGGGTGATCTCCGCCAGCAGGCGGCCCGGCACCAGAGCCGTCCCGGCCTCCTCGACATCGGCCTCGATCCGCATCCGCGCCGAGACCTCGTAGTCGAAGCAGGACAGCGTCAGCCCGTCACCGTCGGCCTGCAGCAGCAGCCCAGACAGGACCGGAACCACGGGGCGTGATGTCAGCGCGCGCGCCACCCACGCCACAGCCTCGCCCAGCGCCTCGCGCCCGACCCGGAATTTCATGCCACCGCCTCCGAACGACCCTGCTCTCAGGTCGATCCTGGCATGCCCCACCGACATTTCGGCGGCCGCTGCCGGACCGGCGATCCCAGGCGCTGAACGTGGTTCAGGCCAGGCCAGGCGGCGCGGCCTGGAGGGTCGCCTCGATGGCGCGGGCCAGCGCCCGGGCCGAGTCCGCGGTCAGCTCCACCGCTACCCGCGCGGAGGGCCCCTGCGCGGGGTTGAGGAAATCGATGTTGAGCGTGTGCTCGGCCGGCGCGTTCTGCGGATGGTCGAGGTACACGGTGGCGTCGGTAAGCGGGATCCAGCCGGCCGTGCCCTTGCCGCTGCCGGCGACGGCAATCTTCTCGGTCAGGTACGTGCACATGTCGCTTCCCTCCTCAGCCGGCCAGGTAGCGGCCGTAGAAATCCCAGATCTTCTGCCAGCCGTCGTTGGCGGCCTCGACCCGGTAGGCGGGCCGACTGACGGAGAAGAACGCGTGGCCGGCCCCGTCGTAGATGTGGAACTCGTGCGCCTTGCCGGCCTCGGTGAGGGCCTTGTCCAGCTCCGCGACCTGGTCGGGAGACGGGTACTTGTCGTCCGCGCCGAACAGGCCGAGCAGCGGGCAGGTGAGTTTGGGGGCCAGGTGCACGATCGGGCCCGCCTTCAGCGGCATTCCTGCCGGCGGTTCGCCGACCACGAAGGCGCCATAGCAGTCGACCGCCGCGTCCAGCGGAAGGCTGCAGGCGGACAGGAACGACTGCCGTCCGCCCGAGCAGTACCCGATGACGCCGACCTTGCCGTTGCTGCCTTCCAGCGCCCGCAGGTAGTCCGCCGCGCCGCCCACGTCGCCGACCAGGCGCTCGTCCGGCACGCCGCCCCTGGCGCGCGCCACCGCGGCGGCGTCATCCGGGCTGGCGCCGGGCGCGTCGCGGTGATAGAGGTTCGGCATCAGCGCGGCGTAGCCGTGGGCGGCGAACGTCCTGGTGATCTCCTTGGTCCCGCCGTCGTAGCCGGGCATGTGGTGAATCACCACCACCCCGCCGAACGAGTCCACGCCCAGCGGCCGGGCGAGATACGCCTCGATCTCGTCGCCGTCATGCCCGGTGATGCTGACGGTCTCCGCGATCAGCGCCTCATTCATGGGTTCTCCCTCGGTATCCACTGCAGCGACCGCCCTAATCCTGCCAGCCGACCCTGCACGGCCTGACCCTCCCCTGGCCGCGTCCGTCCGCGCGCGCGGGTGTCCTGGACGCGTTCCGCGGGCATGAACCAGCGAATCAGCGTTTCTGCTGGTACCGGCCTCCCCGTTGCGCCATCATCGGAAGGCGGGAGGCCGAGGAGGGGCACGGACATGGGCACAGCCGGTCTCGGGATAGCGGCGGTCGTTCTGGTGGTCGGCTGCTTCCTGGGCTGGCACGCCAACCGAGCGAATGCCGCCAACAGCGATATCAAGACCACGCACACCAGGATCTCCGGATACCGGAAGACACGGCTGCGGAGCGGCCTCATCATGCTCGGGCTGGTCGTCGTCGCCGTGCTCGTCGTGAGCGCCCTGTTCCACCACAAGTGACGCCTGCGGATCACAGGCTCCGCCTCAGCCGACCGCCGGCTTCGGTGCTCCGCAGTTGATCACCGGGTTGACGCCGATGTAGTTGAAGGGGCCCACGGCGAACGTCGCTATCATCGTCGCCACGTTGGTGCAGCCGAACTTGGTTATGTTGTAGTAGCCACGCTGGCCAGCCGCGGCGGCTCCGATGAGCAGCCACACGAGCAGTATCACCGTCCCTCTGCGCATGTGCCCCTCCGCCGACCAGGCAGGCAAACCCACACAACCTCGCCGTGAGTTTAGCCGTTACATCCTGCTTGCCCATATCGGCGCGCCGTTAGGACGATTGAGAAAGCCATACGCGCGCGGGAGCGCCTGTGATTGCCGGCTGCTAGGCCAGGAACGGATTGCGGACCTGAACGCCCTGGTACGACTGGCCAGGGTTGAGATCCTCCGAGTGCACGGTGCCGCAGCCAAGTTCCTTCGCGCTCCGCAGGATCATCGCATCCCAGAACGACACCCCGGTTCCCTGGTGGATGTCGATGGCCGCGAGGACATCGCCAGCTGCCGGGGCGTGGATGTGCCAGTGCGCCAGATCATCGATGATCCGGGCGGCATC
>DASYXX010000694.1:0-5793 GCA_035934395.1 Streptosporangiaceae bacterium | reverse complement strand
TGATGTACCGGCGATGGCCGAGGCAGCACTCGGGCTCGGCGGGCTCTGGGTGCGCGAGCAGCGCACGCTCACCGGCGCGGTGCAACTGGAGGCGCGCCTCCAGCATGTTCTGCCGCTGCTGGACGACGGCTCTCCGCTGGCACTCCGGGTGCGGGCACCGGGCAGGCACACGGCCTGCCAGAAAATGCCGCCAGCCCCTGCGAGCGGCGCGCCCACGGGATAAAAGGAGGTAGTCAATGGCAGTGTCCAGGGTCAGTTCTGGTGTCTGGCGCGCCGGTACCCGGTACGTCAACTGGTACATGATCGACGGGGGGAAGGACGGGGTGACCCTTGTCGACGCTGGCCTGCCCGCTTACCGGCGCCAGCTCGGCGAATCCCTCGGCCGCATCGGGCGCAGCAGCAGTGATGTCCGGGCGCTGGTGCTGACCCACGGTCATATCGACCACATCGGCATGGCCGGCGCCCTGGCAGAACTCGGGGCGGACATCTACCTTCACGCCGCGGACTCCGATCTCGCCGTCCATCCGCTGTCGGCCAGGCCCGAACGCAGCCTGCTTCGCTACGCCTACTACCCGGGCATGGTCGCATTCGTCGGGCACGCCATCGCCAGCGGAGCGCTGCGGCCCTCGCCCATGCCCCACACCAGGGCGATCACTGACGGCGCGGTCCTTGACGCGCCAGGCCATCCGCTGGTGACCCACGTGCCCGGCCACACCGACGGCAGCTGCGTGTTCGAGTTCCGCGAGCACGAGGTCGTCTTCGTCGGCGACCTGCTATGCACCGTCAGCCCGTTCACCGGCCGGCCCGCCGATCCCCAGCTTCAGACCCGCGGGTCGAACAAGAACAGCGACCAGGCCATGACATCACTGCGCCGCCTCGGCAACGTCCAGGCCCGGGTCATACTCCCGGGGCACGGGACCCCCTGGAACGACGGCGTCGAGGCAGCCATCGCCAGCGCCATGCGAATCGGCTGCACATAGGCACGGCCGCGCCGTGCCGGGCCCGCCGATCACGAGCAAGAGCTCCTACGGCTAATGGAGTTCAGCTCGCCGTGATCGACGTATGGGACGAGGTTCACGGGAGTTTCGCGCGCCGAGCAGGGATCGGCGGGTCCGGTGCGAGCGGTATTGGTGGTCAGAACCGAGACCGTGCGGATTCATCCCGAACAGCTATACGGCTCATGAAACTGGGACCGGTACTATTCGGCTAAATCTCAGCTCCTTCGTGGATGGCGAGGCCCGTGGTGCGGAACAGACGATGGCTGGTCGTGGGAGCTGGCGGACTGGTGCTGGCGGGCGGGATTACGTATGTGGCGACGGCGGGCTGGGTGTCGGCGGCGGAGCATCCGGCTGCGCAGCGGCTGGTCAGCAAGCCCGCGCCGCTCGCGGTCGTGACCGTGACGCCGGCCGACGGCGCGGCGATGGTCGCTCCCGACACTCAGGTGCAGATCACGGCGTCTGGAGGCACGCTCACCCAGGTCACGGTGGCGTCCGGCAGGTCCGCCGTGACCGGGCAGTACGGGCCGGGCAGCACGAGCTGGTCGACGGGGTGGGGGCTGAAGCCCGCCACCTCTTACACCGTCACCGCCGTCGCCAGGAACAGCAAGGGCGCGGCGACGACCGAGGTCACGCATTTCACCACCAGGAGCGCGGCTCGCATCCTGCAGGTCAGCGGCATTACTCCCGGCTCCGGTGAGACCGTCGGCGTCGGCATGCCGATCATCGTCGACTTCAGCTACGACGTGGCCCGCGCGGATCGGGCCGCGGTGGAGCATGCCCTTGAGGTCGGCAGCGACGTCCCGGTCACCGGCGCGTGGTTCTGGGCCTCAGGCAGCGAGGTTGTCTTCCGCACCCAGCGCTACTGGCCGGCCCACGAGCATGTGCTGCTCACCGCGCGCCTGACCGGCGTCCCTGGCGGGCCGGGCCTGTGGGGCGACAGCGACCTGAGCCATTCGTTCACGATCGGCGATTCGCACCTGGTCAAGGTCAACCTGAAGACCGATCAGGCCCGCTTCTATACCAACGGGTCGCTCGCCAGGACGATCCCGGTCAGCGGCGGAATGGGCGGCTACGACTCCTTCGGCAACGACTTCTACACCACCGGCGGCGTTCACCTCACCATGGGCAGCTACGACTCGGTATGGATGACCTCGCCTAACATCAAGCCGGGCCAGCCCGGGTACTACCACGAGCTCGTCTACAACGACGTGCAGATCTCCGACAGCGGCGAGTACATGCACCAGAGCCCGGGCGGTTTGTGGTGCCTGGGCCAGCAGAACTGCAGCCACGGCTGCGTCCGGATGACTGCCGACGGCGCTGCCTGGTGGCGGCACACCGCCTACCGCGGCGACCCGGTGACCATCACCGGCACCCCGCGCGCGCTCGCCTGGGACAACGGCTGGGGCTACTGGCAGGAGTCCTGGTCAGCCTGGCTGGCAGGCAGCTCCGCCGGGCCGGTCACCACAACCGCGCTCGAAGGAGACCAGCCCCAGGGCGCCGGCATCCGCCCGGCCTGAATCTCCCGCGGCTACGTCTCCCGCGCCCATACCGGCAACCGCAGGCTGAAACAGGCCAGGCCGGCCGCCACCCTGTTTTCGGCCGACGTGCGCGCCGTGTCTGCCGACGTGCGCGCCGTGTCTTTAGCATGAACTGGTGAGCGGAGACCGTGAGCTGGACGTCGTGGTGTTCGGCGCCACCGGTTTTGCCGGGCGGCTGGTGGCTGGCTATCTTGCCGATCATGCACCGGACGGCGTCCGCGTCGGGCTTGCCGGGCGGTCCGCGCAGCGGCTCGCTGAGATCCGGGCGCGGCTGGGCGCTGCCGCGTCGGCGTGGCCGCTGCTGGTGGCCGATTCGGCGGATCCGGCATCTGTGGCCGCGCTTGCGCGCGCGGCCCGCGTGGTTGCGACCACCGTGGGGCCCTACCGCCGTCAGGGCCTTCCACTCGTCGAGGCCTGCGCCACCGCGGGCACCGATTACGCGGACCTGTCGGGTGAGCTGCTGTTCATACGCGAAAGCATCGACCGCTGCCACGACGTGGCGGCGGGCACGGGCACGCGCATTGTGCACTGTTGCGGGTTCGACTCTATCCCGTCCGACCTTGGCGTGCTGTTGCTGCATCAGGCGGCCCGCGCCGATGACGCCGGTGACCTGGAGGACACGACGCTGGTCGTGACCGCTTTGAAGGGCGGCGTCAGCGGCGGGACGCTGGCGTCGGGGATGGGGCAGCGGGACGAGATGCGGGCCAGCGCTGAGCGGCGGAGGGTGGTGGCGGACCCGTATGCGCTCAGCCCTGATCGCGCGGCCGAACCTGACCTCGGCGACGAGTGTGACCTGGAGTGGGTCAGCTACGACCGCGATCTGGGGATCTGGGCTGGCCCGTTCCTGATGGCAGGCCTCAACACACGCGTGGTGCGGCGCAGCAACGCCCTGCAGGGCTGGGCCTATGGCCGCCGGTTCCGCTACCGGGAGGTCACTGGCTTCGGCACCAGCCCGGTCGGGCCGGTGCAGGCCGCCGCCCTCGCTGCCGCGCTGAAGGCCCTGGCAGCAGGGCTCGGGTTCCAGCCATCCAGGGCGCTGCTCGGCCGGTTCTTGCCAGCACCCGGCCAGGGCCCCGGCGAAAAGACTCGCCGCACGGGTTTCTTCCGCATGCAGATCCACACCCGCACCTCGGCCGGGGCGCGGTACGTCAGCAACATCGAAGCGCGGGGCGACCCGGGCTACGCCGCCACATCGGTGATGCTCGGCGAAAGCGCCCTCTGTCTCGCGCTCGACCATGACCGCCTGCCGGTCCGTGCCGGTGTCCTCACACCAGCGACGGCGATGGGTACCGCACTCGCCGACCGGCTCAGATCGGCGGGTCACACCCTCGCCGCGCAGCGGATCACCCGGTAGAACACAAGTGCCGCACCGTTGGCGTGCGTCGCGCTGCTGTTCGGTCAGGGCAGTGCGGCGGGCAGGCCGAAGGGTGGGAAGTGGTCGGGGCCGAGGAATGAGGTGATCTCGGCGATGTGTGCGCCGCGCAGTGTCAATACCGTGATCGACCAGGCGAGGTGCGGGCCCGAGTCGTCGGTTCCGAGGTAGAACGCCACGGCTGGCTGGCCGTTCGCGCTGGCCGGCAGGTGGCGCCAGCTTGGGCACCGGCTCATGGGGACCTGTATGGCGAAGTCGGTGACCGCCTCGATGCCGTGGTACCAGTGCGGCAGCGGCGGCATCGACCAGGTGACGTCTTCGGTGAGCAGCGCGACGAGGGTGTCGGCGTTGCCCCGTTCGAGGGCGGTGGCGTACCGGGTGACGATCTCCCGCACCCGCGCGTCGCCGATCTGGCGTAGCGTTTGCTGCTGGGTCGGGGCGGGGACCTTCTGCGCGACCGTCTTGCGGGCTCGCGCCAGCGCGGAGTTCACCGACGTGGCCGAGGTGCGCAGCATGGTGGCGATCTCGGCGGCGGAGAACCCGAGGACCTCGAAGAGCAGCAGCGCGGCCCGCTGGTTGCCCGGCAGGTGCTGCAGGACGGCGGCGAAGGCGAGCTCGACAGCTTCGCGCTGCTCGTAGCGAGCGTGCGGGGTGGCCAGGCCGCCGGGGAGACCGTCATCGGGATAAGGGCCCAGCCATGCGACGTCGGCCAGCGGGACGTTGCCGTCCACCACGGCGCGGTCGCTGGACGGGCCAAGGTCGACGGGCAGGGCCCGCTTGCCGCGGGCCTCGGCGAGGTCCAGGCAGGTGCGGGTGGCCACGGCATACAGCCACGTGCGCAGCGCGCTGCGGCCCTCGAAGCGCGCCAGCCCCCGCCACGCCCGCAGCAGCGCGTCCTGCAGCGCGTCGTCGGCGTCGTGGGTGGAGCCGAGCATGCTGTAGCAGTGCGCGTGCAGCTCGCGGCGCAGCGGCGCCACAAGGCGGCCGAACGCGGCGTTGTCCCCGGCACGCGCCCGGGCTAGCTCGGCATCCCCTGGGCCCTCCGTTGCCATGTCCGCGAACCGTCCGGAAAAACCTTCACCCACGAGCGACGATTCTGCCGCATGGCGGGAGTCCCACCTCCGGCCAGGCCCAACCGCCCAACCAAGAAGGAGTTCTCATGACCGCGACCAGACACCGCCATGCGCCCGTGTGGTTCGACATATCCACTCCGGACGCCCCGCGAGCGCGGCGCTTCTACCAGGAGATGTTCGGCTGGCCGGTCAACGTTCTCGATGAGACCTACGCGTTCGTCGGCGACGAGGATGGCCAGCCGGCAGGTGGGATCGGCCAGGCCGGTCCCGACAGCCCCTACACGGGGATCGTCGCCTACTTCCAGGTCGATGACGTCGACAGCGCGCTCGCCCGCGCGGAAAGACTCGGCGGCACCCGCGTCATGAAGCCGACGCAGACGCCCATCAGCCGGATCGCCGCCTTCGCCGACCCCGACGGCAACCTCATCGGACTGCTCAGCCGCTGACGACCAGGAACACCCGCGTACCCACGATCCAGCCGCTGCGCCCGGACGCAGCCAGGTCATGACCACGACAGGAGACCGGCCGACATGACCGAACCAGCACTGAAATCAGATGTTCACGGCGCGGCCGGCATCTGGCCGCTCGTACACGCCGAACGTTCAGCCCTGTCGGGCGATCTGGCCGACCTCACCGCGGCGGGGGTCTGACGTGAGTGGGTCAGCTGGCTGTCAGGGTCTGCAGGCGTCGTTGGAGCTCGGCGTGTTCGACGTTGTTGCCGCTGAGCGCGATCGCCTGCTGGTAGGCGCCGATCGCGTCGGCGGGCCGGCCGGCTCGGCGCAGTAGTTCGGCGTGGGCGGCGTGCAGCGGCT
>DASYXX010000661.1:0-5672 GCA_035934395.1 Streptosporangiaceae bacterium | reverse complement strand
AAGCCGCCCACGCGGTCGATGAGCAGGTTCGACATCGAGGTGGAGGGCCACCACAACTACTTCGTGGACGGGGTCATGGTCCACAACAGCCCGGAGACGACCACGGGTGGGAAAGCGCTGAAGTTTTATGCGTCAGTACGGCTGGATATCCGGCGCATAGAAACCCTCAAAGATGGTACGGATGCCGTGGGTAACCGTACGAAAGTAAAAGTAGTTAAGAATAAGTGCAGCCCCCCCTTCAAGACAGCGGAATTCGATATTCTGTACGGGGTCGGCATCAGCCGGGAGGGCAGCCTGATCGACCTGGGCGTGGAGCAGTCGATCGTCCGCAAGTCCGGGGCCTGGTACACCTACGAGGGTGATCAGCTCGGCCAGGGCAAGGAGAACGCCAGGAACTTCCTGCGCTCCAACCCGGACCTCGCCAACGAGATCGAGAAGAAGATCAAGGAGAAGCTCGGCGTCGGGGCGCGCCTCGACGCGGATGCTCCGGCCGGCGGGCCCGGTCCTGGCGGTGGCCGGGGCGGCCCCGGGGGCGCGGGTGCCGCGGGTGGCCCGGGCGTGGCCGGACTGAAGGTCGTTCCCGGCGGCGGCGACTAGCGCGATGTCCACCTGGCCATCTGGGGAGCCGTCCGGCGCACGGGCGGGTCGCCGGAGGCGGGGCAGGCTCCGGGGCAGCGTCAACGAGGGCGGGTTCGGCGGTCAGGTCGGCTGGGATCCCGGCGTCGGTCCGGGCGGTCCGGCTGACGGGGCGGACTCCGCTGACGGCGAGGCGGACGGCGGGCCCGAGGGCGCGCGCGGGGGCGAGGCGGACCCGGAGGCGGTCGCGCGGCAGATCTGCCTGCGGCTGCTGGCGTTCGCGCCGCGGACCCGGGCGCAGCTCGCTGCCGCGCTGCAGCGGCGCGGGGTGCCCGAGGAGACGGCCGAGGCGGTGCTCGGGCGGTTCGCCGAGGTCAAGCTCATCGACGATGCGATGTTCGCGAACGCCTGGGTGGAATCGCGGCATTACGGGCGGGGGCTGTCCGGCCGCGCGCTCGCGCTGGAGCTGCGGAACCAGGGAGTGCCGCCCGACGACATCAAGGCCGCGGTCGACGGGCTCGATCCTGAGCAGGAGGTCGCCACGGCGCGCGGCCTTGTCGCCCGGCGGCTGGCGGCCACCAGGGGCGAGCCGACGCCCACGCGGGTCCGGCGGCTGATCGGCGTGCTGGCCAGGAAGGGCTACGGGCAGGCCCTCGCCTACCGGCTGGTGCGCGAGGCCCTGGAGCAGGAGGGCGTGGACCTGGCCACGGCCGGGCTCGACCTCAGCGACCCCGGCGACGAGCCGTCCGGCGACGAGCCCGGCTGGGAGCGCCAGGAATCCTGATGATCACGTCCCGTTCGCCGAAAATGCCCGGCTGGGAGGGGCCGGGACCTCCGGTGATGACGCCTCGCTAGCCAAGATCGCCAAACGTGTGCTTGCCCAAATCGTTATCTGCGCTTAGCCTCACGGCAGCGAGGGTTTTACTCCGCGTAGGGCGGATCGACCGAGATGAACGAGACTGGATACGTGCACCGGGTGGCGCAGGAGCAGCGTGGCAAGCCTGCTGTGCCTGGTAGTTGTGAGCGTTCGGCATGGCTGGCCGCTGGTGGCTGGCCTCAGCCCGGGCCGGATTCGGGCCTGGCTGGTTCCGGCATCGACAGGCGGGAGGTCTAGAACCGGGCTGAGCCGATCGGGCCCGAGGCCGGTCACGTCACCGGGACGTTAGCGCGGCCGGTGCTGCGACCGGGATTGGCAGCGTCGGGACTCGCGACGCCGTTCGCACACCGGCGGCCGGACTACCGCCGGGCGGCGTCCGAGGACTTGCCGCACGGGCGCGCTATCCGTCTGGTGCGGCGCCAGCCCGACCGGAAGGCATGGCCCGTCTCACGGGACGGTGGTGGCGTCAGCGCGCAGTAACCCCTCGCTGCAGGGCAGGTCCCTGGTACCGGATCGCCGGTAACAGACCGGCTCGTGTGCGGGAGGGGTGGACCGTGAGTAACGGGATCGGGCTCATCTTGGCGATCGTGCTGGCGTTCGTGCTGGTCGCGTCCTTGTTTGCGCTGGTCTACGTGATTCGCAGATCTTCCCCCGACCGGATCGCGGCCCAGAACGCCGCCGTGCTGGGCGCGAGCGCCGAGCAGGCCAGCCAGCCGTCCAGTGCGGCCACGCAGGCTCAACTGGACGAGGCGGTCCGTCAGGCGGAGCAGGTTCGCACGCGGGCCGAGTCCGATGCGGCCGTGATCGTGCAGAAGGCCGAGGCCGCCGCCGAGCAGGTCGCGCAGGGCCGCCGGGAGGTCGAGGACGAGATCCGCGCGGTCAAGGACGAGGTCAGGCAGCTTCGCGGGGACCTGGAGCGCCGGGAGACCCGGCTGGCCGAGCGGGAGCAGCGCGTCGACGAGGAGGCCCGCCGGGTCGACCAGCGATCCGCCGAGCTGGACCAGGTCAAGCAGGATCTGGACGTGCGGGACAAGGAGCTCGGCCGGCTCGATGACGAGCGGCGCGACATGCTGCAGCGCGTGGCTGGCCTCACGGCCGAGCAGGCCAAAGCCGAGCTCGTGGCCGGCATCGAGAATCAGGCCAAGCGCGAGGCCGCGCTGATCGTCAGGGACATCGAGAACGAGGCGCGCGCCGACGGCCAGAAGCGGGCTCGCAAGATCGTGACCCTGGCTATCCAGCGGGTCGCCAGCGAGCAGACCAGCGAGTCCGTGGTGTCCGTGCTGCACCTGCCGGGCGACGAGATGAAGGGCCGGATCATCGGGCGGGAGGGCCGCAACATCCGGGCGTTCGAGACGGTCACCGGCGTGAACCTGATCATCGACGACACGCCGGAGGCCGTGCTGCTGTCCTGTTTCGACCCGGTGCGCCGCGAGGTGGGCAGGCTGACGCTGGAGCGGCTGGTCCTGGACGGGCGGATCCACCCGCAGCGCATCGAGGAGGCCTACGAGCGGAGCAAGGCCGAGATCGAGCAGCTATGCGTGAAGGCCGGCGAGGACGCGCTGGTGGACCTGGCCATCACCGACCTGCACCCGGAACTCACGAACCTGCTGGGCAGGCTTCGATACCGGACCTCATACGGCCAGAACGTGCTCAAGCATCTGGTCGAATCGGCGCATATCGCCGGGATGATGGCCAGCGAGCTCGGCATGGACACCGCGCTGATGAAGCGCTGCACGGTCCTGCACGACATCGGGAAGGCGCTGACCCATGAGGTGCAAGGCAGCCACGCGCTGATCGGGGCGGAGATCGCCCGCCGGTACGGCGAGCCCGAGGACGTCGTGCACGCGATCGAGGCCCACCACAACGAGGTTGAGGTCCGCACGGTCGAGGCGGTGCTGACGCAGGCGGCGGACGCGATCAGCGGCGGCCGGCCCGGCGCGCGCCGGGAGTCCCTCGAGGCCTACATCAAGCGGCTGGAGCGGCTCGAGCAGATCGCGCTGGCCCAGGACGGCGTCGAGAAGGTGTTCGCGATGCAGGCCGGGCGCGAGATCCGGGTCATGGTCAAGCCGTCCGACGTCGATGACATCCAGGCCCAGGTCATCGCCAGGGACGTGGCCAAGCAGGTCGAGGACGAGCTGACCTACCCGGGCCAGATCCGGGTCACCGTGGTCAGGGAGTCGCGCGCCATCGAGTTCGCCCGCTGACTGTGCTCCCCGCTCGCTCACCCTGGTCTCGCACGGGGTGTCCCGTGGCCGTCGGCCTCAGCTCCGGCGACGCTTCGCAGGCCCGCTCACCGTCTGCTTGCCCGTCACTGCGTCGGTGAGCTTGACCGCGGGGATCCCGGGCGGCGTGAACCCGAGTATCTGGCCGTAGAACGAGAGCTCGGCCTCGAGCGAGGCCATGATCGACTCGGCCTTCCTGAAGCCGTGCGACTCGCCCTCGAACGCGATGTAGGCATGCCGGATGCCGTGGGCAGCGAGCTCGGCGGCGATGCTCTCGGACTGCTCGGGCGGGACGACCGGGTCGTCCAGCCCCTGCAGCAGCAGGATCGGGCAGGTCGCGTCCGTGACGTGACCAAGCGGGGCGCGCTCAGCGTAGACGACCTCGAACCCCGGCAACGGCCCGATCAGCCCGTCGAGGTAGCGCGACTCGAAGTCGTGGGTGTGCGCGGAGAGCGCGGTCAGGTCGGCCACGCCGAAGTAGGACGTCGCCGCGCTGAAGACCGCGCCGCCGGCCGTTCCCGTGGTCACCGAGGCCAGCGCGGTCCAGCCGCCGGCGGAGCCGCCGCGGATGGCCAGCCGGGCCGGGTCGGCCTCGCCGGTCTCAGCCAGCGAGCGCGCGGCTGCCACCACGTCCTCGACGTCAACGACTCCCCACTGGCGGCGCAGCCGCTCCCGGTACAGGCGGCCGTAGCCGGTCGAGCCGCCGTAGTTGACGTCGATGATCCCGATGCCCCGGCTGGTGAAATATGCCTTCTCAAGATCGAGCAGGCCGACCACGTGGCCAGTCGGCCCGCCGTGGACCCAGACCACATAGGGCGGCAGCTCGCCCGCCGGCCCCTTCGCGTCCGGGCTGGCGGGCGCGTACACCAGCGCGTGTACCACCCGGCCGTACCGGCCTTCCAGCTCCACGTGGCGCGGGACCGGGAGGTAGGCGTCGTCGGGCAGTTCGTCGAGCTCGCGGCGCAGCACCTCCATGCGGGAGGTGGCCGCGTCGACCCGGACGACCGAGTGGGGCTGCGCGGGCCCGCCCGCCAGGCCGACGATCGCTGTCCCGTCGGCGGACAGGGCGGCACCGAACTCGGAGAGCGGCAGGTCGAGGTCGGTCAGCTCCGAGGTCTCGGGGTCCAGCAGCCCGAGCCGCAGGCCGCCGCGGCCGTGCACGACCGCGAGCCGGCCGTCGCCGAGCACGGCGAACGGCCGGCCGCCGAGCTGCCACAACGGCGCGGCGAACTCCTCCTCGGCCGGGTACAGGGCCTGGGGCGGCTCGCCGGTCAGCCCGACCTGGTAGATGTTCCACCAGCCGGTCCAGTCGGTCACCACGTACAGGCTCGTGTTGTCCCGCCACACCGGGGCGAGCACCGACTCGCGCAGCCCGCCCTTGACCAGCCGGGCTCGGCCCGCAATTTCCTTCCCGCCCTCCCCTCCCCGGGTGATCGGGGCGACCCGAAGCTCGGTGCCGTCCCACGGCATGTGCGGATGATTCCAGCTGATCCAGGCCAGCCGGGTGCCGTCGGGCGACGGCGTCGGGAACGCGAAGAAGTCGGAGCCGGTGACCAGCTCCCGGACCGCGGCCGGGTCGTCGGCGGCCGAGCCGTCGAGCGGGATCGCCACGATCGCCCGGGTGACCTTCCCGTTCTGGTGCGCTTCGCGGACGCACCAGATCTCCCGGCGGCCGGGCGACAGGACGAAGTCGGCGTAGCGGAGGTCGGCCGCCCCGGGTTCGATGCCCGCTCTGGCCGGATCCGCAGTGATCGGGTCCGGGGTGATCGGGTGCGGTGCTTCCTTCCCCTCGGCGACATCTGGTCCGGCCACGTAGAGCCGCTGGTCAGCGTAGTTCGCGAACATGATCACGTGACCGCGCGGCGCCCGGCCGCCGGCCGCGGCGGGCTGCGTGGACGCGCGGGGCACCGGCAGGTAGGACAGGCCGCCATACTCGTGCACGCGGGTGCGGGCATTCCACGGTCCGGGCAGCACGTCGGTTAGCTTGCCGCCGGCGC
>DASYXX010000639.1:0-3577 GCA_035934395.1 Streptosporangiaceae bacterium | reverse complement strand
CAGGCGCGCTGGAGGCGGTCCAGTCGGTCGCGGTCGCGCAGATGGACGTCAGGGTCGGGCGGGTGGTGTACACCTCGCTGCTCGACGAGCGCGGCGGCTTCCGCGGCGACCTGACGATCATGCGGCTCGGGCCGCGCCGGTTCCGGGTGGTCACCGGCGGCGCGACCGGGATGGCCGACCTGAAGTGGTTCGCCGAGCACCTCTCCGAGGACGAGACGGCCGCGATCACCGACCTGACCTCGGCGTGGACCACGCTGGGCGTATGGGGGCCGCGGGCCAGGGACGTGCTCTCGTCGGTGACCGGCGACGACGTGTCGCACCAGGGCTTCAGGTTCGGGACCTGCCGCGAGATCGAGCTCGGCGGCGTGACCGTGCTGGCGTCGCGGATCTCCTACGTCGGCGAGCTCGGCTGGGAGCTGTACGCGCCGATGGAGGAGGGGCGCCGGGTCTGGGACACGATCTGGGCCGCCGGCCAGCCCCACGGCCTGGTCCCGGTCGGCATCGGCGTCTACGGCACCACCGGCCGGCTGGAGAAGGGTTACCGCGCGTTCGGCGCCGAGCTCGACGGCTGCTACACCCTGGTGGAAGCCGGGATGACCCGGCCCTCGGTCAAGGAGCAGCCGTTCATCGGCAAAGATGCTTACCTTGCGCAGCGGGCCGCGCCGGCGTGCGCGGTGCTGTGCACGCTGACCGTTGACGATCACCGGTCGGCGTCCGGCCAGCTGCGCTACATGCTGGGCGGCGAGCCGATCCTGACCCAGGCGGGCGAGCCGCTGACCGACGCGAAGGGCCGGCGGTCGTACGTGACCAGCGCGGGGTCGGGCCCGTCGGTGGGCAGGCACCTGCTCATGGCGTACCTGCCGCCGGAGCAGGCGGTGGCCGGCACCCGGCTGACCGTGGAGTACATGAGCGAGCCGTATCCGGTCACGGTGGCCGTCGCGGGCTCAACGCCGCTGTTCGACCCGGAGAACGAGCGGGTCAGGAGCTGATTCATGGAGATCCTGGCCTGCGTCAAGCGCGTGCCGATGGTCGGCGGCAAGATCGTCGTGACCGCCGACGGGCAGGACGTGGACACCCGGATGTCCGGGTTCACGGTGAGCCCGCACGAGGAGTGCGCGGTCGAGGAGGCCGTCCGCCTGGTCGAGCGGCATGGCGGCAACGTCACGGTGCTCACGCTCGGCCCGCCCGCAGCCGCCGACCAGCTGCGGGACATGCTGGCGCTCGGCGCCTCCCGCGCGGTACTGCTGGAGACCGACGGGCGGGAATGGGGCCCGATCGCGACCGCGGACGCGATCGTGGCCGCCGTCCGCGCCCGGGCCGGGCAGGAAGGTGCCGCGCGGGACCCCGGTTGCCCCTACGACCTGCTGCTGTTCGGCAACGAGGCGGCCGACACCGGTGACTACCAGGTCGGCGTGCGGGTCGCGCACCTGCTCGGCTTGCCCTGCGTGACCGGAATCAAGAACCTTGAAGTAACGATGTCCGCCGGGAGCGCCGACGGAGACGCGGTCGAGTCCGCGGCGAGGACCGGGGGCGCGGCCGGGGGCGGGGCGGGAGCGAGAGCGCGGGCGCGGCGCGAGTACCGCGGCACCGAGGAGATCTTCGACCTCCCGCTGCCCGCCGTGATCTCCGTGAAGGAGGGCATCAACCTGCCCAGGTATCCCTCGCTTCCCGGGCGGCTGCGGGCCAAGCGGGCCGCGATCGAGCAGTCCGCGCCGGAGTGGCACCCCGAGGGCCTGCGCAAGGAACGGCTGCGAGTCCCGCCCGGCGATACCAAGCGGGCCGAGGTCCTCGGAACGGGTACCGACGCGGTGCCCGCCCTGGTCGCGCTGCTCGATGAGCTTGGAGTCCTGTCGTGACCGTGCTGTGCCTGGCCGAACTGGACGGAAACGAGGTCGCGGACGTCTCGCTCCGCGCGCTCACGTTCGCCCGCGCCCTGGCCGGGTCGGTCGCGACCCCTGCGACCGCATCCGCCGCCTCAGCCGCCCCGTCAGCTTCGACAACCCCGCCGAAGCCGCCCGCTCAGGACGAATCGTCGGCATGGATGTACCAGAGGTCTGGTCCTGGCGAGCCTAACGGTACATCCATGGCGGGCGAGGCTGGGGCGGGCGAGGCTGGGCTCGGCGGGGGCGAGGGAGGCCTGGGGCCCGCTGGGGCGGGCAGCAGAGTGGCAGCCGTCGTGTTCGGGCCGGCCGACGGGGTCCCCGTGGCCGAGCTGTCGGCCTACGGCGTCGCGGATGCGTACGCGTTCGAGTCGCCGCAGCTCACCGGGTATGCGCCGCGGGCGTGGGCGCGGGCGCTGGCTGAGCTCGCCGAGGAGGTGTCTGCGGCCGCCGTCGTCGCCGCGGGAACCGACCGGGGCCACGAGGTGATCGCCCACCTGGGCGCCATCACCGGCCTGCCCATGGTCGCGAACTGCGCCTCTGCCGAGGAGAACGCCGACGGAACGCTGCGGCTCGTCAGGCACCGGTGGGCGGGCAGCCTGCTGGAGGACGCGGTGCTCGACGCCGCGCCCGCGCTGGTCACCGTGGCGGTCGACGCCGTGACCCCGGCCGCGGCCGACGCCTTCGTCGCGACCCGCGTGCACGCCGGGCGGCCCGCCCTGGGCGAGGCGGACCTGCGCGTGGTCGCCGTGGAGTCCGCCGAGCGCAGCGGGGGAGCGTCGCTGGCCACGGCGCGGGTGGTGGTCGGCGGAGGGCGCGGCGTCGGCGGGCCGGAGGGGTTCGGCGCCCTCGAGGAGCTGGCCGGGCTGCTCGGCGGCGTCGTCGGCGTTTCCCGCGTCGTGACTAGCGAGGGCTGGCGGCCGCACAAGCAGCAGGTCGGCCAGACCGGCACCCGGATATCGCCGGAGCTGTACCTAGCCTGCGGAATCAGCGGCGCGATCCAGCACATGGCCGGCTGCCTGAGCGCGAAGCACATAGTGGCTGTCAATACCGACCCGGACGCGCCGATCATCTCGCACGCCGACTACGCGGTGATCGGCGACCTCAAGGAGGTCATCCCGGCCCTCGTCGCCGCGATCCGCGCCCGCGACGGCTCCCAGCCGTAAGCCAGCGCCATAGCCGCCCGGCAGTAAAAGCACGATCAGGGAAATCGGCACCGGACCCGAGCCGCGCCGGGCCGAGCCGCGCCCGGGCCGAGCTGGCCACCCTCGAAACCCGGGGCGGCGGCTGTGGGTTTCGTTGTGGATAGTCCGGTGGACAAGCGGCCGAAGACGGGGGATAACGGCGCCCGTCCTGTGGATGAACAAAGAATCTCGGAAAAGCTGCGGGAAAGCCCTTGTGCAGCCCCCGCTGGCAGGCGTAGAACAGCTTTCACCACTAAAGACGGGCACCGGCCGGGGGCGACCCCGGAGCGTCAGAAGCACCGGGAAACCGGAGCTTAGGGCGGGTGGCCGACCGACGTGGTCTGGCCGCGCAGCACGCGGTCGCCGAGCGATCGGCGCCGCAGCCGCAACGCCAGTCGAGGCCCCTCCATCTCATACATGGAGGGGCCTCGTCCTATTTTGCTCACGTGGCCGGCATCGGCAGGCAGCGACACGCCGAGATAATCCCCATTTCCTATTCCGAACCCGGCGCCG
>DASYXX010000601.1:0-5939 GCA_035934395.1 Streptosporangiaceae bacterium | reverse complement strand
GGGGCAGCGCCGCGGCGGCGATCCTGGCCGCGGCCCGCTCCCGGGCGGCCATGGCATCCTGCCAGGCCTGCCGCGCGGCCGAGACGGCCATCGCCACCGCGGAGATCCGCTGGTCGGCGTGGTCGCGCAGCGTCGCAAGCTCGCCGGCCTTGGACACCGCGGCCGCGGCCCGCTGCCGCAGCCGGTCGAGCCGCGCGGTATCAACCTGGCCGCCGCGCCACAACGCCAGCGGATCCGAGTTCAGCACGTCACGCAGCTGGCCGAGATCGGCCTCGGCCGGCCCGAGCGAGTCGGCGAGCGCGCTGTCGGCCAGTCCGTCCGTCCGCTGCCGCGCCGCCGCGAGGTCGGCCGCCACCTGCTGCAGCTGATCCGCGATCGCGTTCCAGACGTTCTCGGCCACGGCCACCACCTCGGCGGCGTCCGCGAACGCGCGCCTCATCTCCCGGACCGCCGCGGCGGGCGTGAGCTCAGTCTCGGCCTTGCCCGTCAGGTCCCCCCGGGCCACGGCCGAGGAGGCATGGGCCAGCCGCACCGACGCTCCGTTCAAGAGGGTGTCCAGCTCCGCGAGCTTGGCGGCGTTCAGCTTGCCGCCGGCCAGCACCTCTGCGGCGCTGTCCACGACCGCCGAGTACGCGCTGAACGTCTCCCACAGCGTCGTCATGGCGGCCGTCACGGCGTCCCAGCGCCGCCTGGTCTCGCCGGTGAGCTTCGCCCCGGCGAGCAGCCGCTTGCCGAAGCTGCCGTCCAGGTCCAGCAGGTTCGCCTGGATGGTGTCGCGCTCCGCCACCGCGGCCGCCACGACCACCGCCGCCTGCTCGCGGGTCAGCACGGCGGCCATCGCCTGGTGGCGGCGCGGGCCGGGCCCGGGCTCACCGGTACTCCGTCAGCCGGATGTTCAGGCCCCAGGCGCAGCCGAGTGCCATCAGCACCGCGATCACGACGATTCCTGCTTCCAGGCCGGTGAACGCGTTCTCCCCCGAGGTCGCGCTGCCCTGGAAGATCACCTGGTCCGCGGCTATCGCGCGGCTCAGATCGGTTTCCACCTGGGTGAAGCCGGCCGTCGAGCTGCCCGGCCCGGTCCCGGTCACCAGCCGCGTCTCCTGCAGGTACTGCGCCGCGCCGTCGAGAGCGTAGGCCTGCTCGTTCACCCGGTACCAGGCCTGCACGTCACGGCTGGCCGCCGCGGTCCACTGCGCGCCTGCTCCGCCGGACGAGGTGGCGGCCGCGCTGGCCAGCAGCGTGCCGGGCCCCGGCCCGAGCTGGCGCCGGACGTTCCCGAAGTCCGCTATGAACGTGGCGGGGCCGCTGCGGGAGATCAGGTTGATGAGCTCATCCCCGCGGATCTGCTGGGCGTCGATGGCCGCCTGGGCGAGCGTCTCGGCGGGAGTGGAGCCATGCCCGGTGCCCTGCTGCAGATCCGAGCTCGCCACCGCGAACGCGACGATCAGCCACAGTACGCCGACGACGAGCACCAGCGACGCGCCAAGCAGCCCGTAGTTGACCCGGCGGTGGGTGCGATGCCACAGCCACCGCTGCGCCCGGAAAAGCACGAAGCCGATGGCGATGGCGAGCACTAGCACCACCACGATCCACGGCAGCCCGGTCGCCTGGGCGCTGGCCGTGGTCAGCCCCGCGTTCTCCTGCGCGTAGATGGCCCGCGCCGCGGGGAGCAGCGTCAGGTGCATCGTCTCGGTGGCGTCTTGCATGAACGAGCCGCCCGTTAGCAGGTGCCCGAGCGTGTACCAGGTCTGGGCCTGCCGTACGTAGCCGTGATACACGTTCAGCCCGGTCGAGACCGCGTTCAGGCTGCTGAGCAGCTGCGGGTTGCCCGCGGTGGTGGCGGCGGCCGTCAGGCTGGTCAGGTCGCTGCCCGCCTGGGCGAGGTCGGCGTCGTAGCGCTGCTGGGCGGGAAGCGACGGGAAGGGACCGCTGAGGAACGCGGTCGCGGCGGTGACGTCCGCGTCGGACAGGGACCGGTACATCTGCTGCGCGCTCAGGCTGAGCGGCTCGCTGGTGGAGACCACGTCCTGCGCCGCGGACGCGTGCTGGCTGACCGCCCACGCGCCCACCGCGCCCCAGGCCAGCGACGCCAGCAGCAGGATGATCATGAGGATGCGCAGCAGGGTCGGCGTGGTCGCGGCGGCCAGGCGCCCGGGACGCCGGCGGCGTGGCGCGGCGCGGACAGGGCCCCGCGGCTGACTCGGGGCCGATGGCGCAGGCGCGGGGGACTGGACCGTCACCACGCCACTCCCTTCTAGCTGATCTTCGCGATCTGCGTGTCGCAGAGCGACACCACCGAGGCCGGCAGCGGCTGGAACTGCACCCCTTCGAGGTACTGCGGCGAGTTCCCAGCGGTGATGATCCAGTGCAGGAACGCCTTGATGTCGCGGGCTACGGCGGCGCTGCGCTGCCTGACGCTCACGATCGCGTACTCGTAGTTGACGATGGGGTAGCCGCCGGATGCCGGGCCGTCGACCATGGAGATCGTCTCGTTGGGGGGCGTGGACGACACGAAGCTGGTCACCGCCGCGCTGATCGTGGCGGCGCTCGGCAGCTCGTACTGCCCCAGCGTGTTCGCGAGCTGAGCCCAGCTCAGGCCCTTGTTCCGCGCCTCGTTCAGGAAGCTGATACCGATATACGCCACGCACCCGACCGTGGCCTTGCACGCGGTCACCATGCCGCCGTTCCCCTTCGCGTCCACCGAGGACGCGGGGGGCCAGGCCACCGTGGTGCCGTAGCCGATCGCGGTGTTCCAGTCGGAAGAGTGGGTGGACAGGTAGCTGGTGAACAGGAAGGTGTCGCCCGATGGGTCGGAGCGGTGTATGGGGACCACGGGCGTGCCGGGTATTGCCACTCCGGGGTTGAGGTGGCGGATGGCGGGATCGTTCCAGGTTGTGATCGTTCCCCGGTACATCTGCGCGAGCACGGCGCCGTCGAGCTTGAGGTGGGCCCCCGTCGGCAGGCCGGGCAGGTTGTAGTTGACCTGCTGCGCGGAGATCGCCAGCGGGATGTTGAGCAGCGTGGGGTTCTGCACCAGGTCACCGCTGGACAGGAAGGCGTCGGACGCGCCGATGTCGACCTTTCCCTGGGACGCGTCTTTGATCCCCGCTCCCGAGCCCGTGCCCGCGGTGGTGATCGACACGTTCGGGTACTGCCGGTGATATGCGGCCGCCCAGGTTCCCATCAGCTGGGCCAGCAGCGTGCTGCCCGTTTCTGACAGGGTCCGCGACCCCGGTGCCGGCGTCGAGGGAATGGGTCCGGCCGGGGCCGACAACGCCGATGACAATCCCGAGGCGCTCCCTGAACCGGCGTTCCCGCCGCTGCACGCGGTCGCCAGGACGAGCGGCACAGCCGTCGCCACGGCAAGCAGTACCCGGTATCGAAGCGCCACCGACCGATGCCCCTCACTCAGTGCCTGAACGATACCGCGCCCGCGCCGGTGAGCCGACCGGCTCTTCGGCGCCAGCGCGACCTGCATCCCTAGATTCTGGCGGCCGGAAGGGCCGGGACGTGCGCGCCTTGGCAATCCAGGTCAGGCCCGCCCAATCCACGCCAACAGTAAGCGGCATTGGTGAATCTTGAGTGAGCGGAAGGTAAGCAGTAAACGAATGAGCGCGGGATGACCGCCACCGCTCAGGAGCACCCTACGTTAACGGACGCAGCAATGATCACGGCGGAGCCGCGGCCGGTGCTGGCGAGCCGTACGCGCAGCTGCCCGCCGGTCAGGCGGTAGGCCGGCGTGGCCACCCCGCCGGGACCCGCTGCCTACGCCCGCGGACGCGTCCCCGCGAGCATCCTCGGCACAACGCGCCGATGGAGGTGCCAGCAAGCCTGCCCCACCCCTCTGAGACCCCGTCCTAGCCGACGCGGGCCAGGGGCCGCAGCCGGGCGAGCTCGCGCTCGTAACGCTCGACCGCGGCCAGCTTGACCTGCTCGTAACCGCGGATGGCCAGCGGCAGCCGGGCCAGCTCGACCGCGGCGGCGTAGCTGGCGGGCGACAGCGCGGCGAGGACCGCCCGCAGCTCGGCCTCGTACCCGGCCGCGAGCCGCCGCTCGGTGCGGCGCACACCCGTGTAGCCGAACGGGTCGGCCGGGGTCCCGCGCAGGTGCCGCATCGCCCGCAGCACGCGGAAGGCCGGGCGGATGACCCAGGCCGGGAAGGCGATCTTCCTGCGCAGGCCCAGGGCGCGCAGCAGCGGCGGGTGCAGGCGGTACCGGACGCCGCGGCCGCCGGGGACGGCCTCGGCCAGCGCCCGGTCGAACTCGGGCAGCAGGTGCAGCCGGGCCACCTCGTACTCGTCCTTGTACGCGAGCAGGTGGAAGTACGCCGACGCGACCGCCCGGGTCAGCGCGCCGTCCTGTCCCGCGGAACCGGCGGAGCCCGCGGAGCCGGCCTCGGCCAGCGCCGCCGCGCCGACCAGGTCGAGGTAGCGGGCGGACAGCCGGAGGTTCTGGTAGTCCGCCAGCTCGGCGGCCCGCCGGATGGCCGTCTCGGCGGCCGGCCCGGTGACGCCGCGCTCCGCCGCGAGCTGACGCGCTGTTGCCAGACGCGCTGTTTTCAGGCGCACGGCGGCCAGCCGGGCCGCGCCGGGCTCGCGGCGCAGCTCGCCCGGGCGCCGGAACGGCGGTAGACGCCCCGGGTCGTGCACGGCCAGCCGCCCGGCGCGGAACGCGGCCTGGTTGCGCTCGACCGCGACGCCGTTCAGCTCGATCGCCCGCGCGATCGACGCGGCGCGCAGCGGCAGCGCGCCCGCCTGGTACGCGGCGCCCAGCGCGACAAGGTTCGCGGCGATGCCGTCGCCGAACAGCGCGGTGGCCAGGGCCACGGTGTCGAGCGCGTGGCACCGGCCGGGCAGGCTGGCTTCCCGGACCGCGTCGAGCAGCGGGGCCAGGTCGGGCACGGCGGCGGCGCCGCGGACCATGCCGGCGGTCGGCACCAGGGAGGTCGAGGCCACCGTGACGGTCCGGCCGGCGCTGGCCCGGGCCAGCTGCCGCGGCTCGGCCGCCACCAGCAGGTCCAGGGCCAGCAGCAGGTCGGCCGCCTGCTCCCCCACCGCGTTGGAGGCCTGGCCGCTGGCGGAAGGCCCCGCGTCACCGGGCCACAGCCGCAGGTGGGACACGACCGGCCCGGCCTTCTGGCTCAGGCCGGTCTGGTCGAGGCCGGTGACCCGCAGCCCCTCCAGGGACGCGGCCGTGGCCAGCACCTGGCTGAGCGTGACCACGCCGGTGCCGCCGATCCCGGCGGCGACGATGCCGTAGCCGCCGGCCTGCGGAATCACCGCCCTGCGTTCGGGCTCGGGAATTTCGTCGGGCAGCTGCGCCGCCTGCCGGGGGACGCGGGTTCCGCCCGCGGGGGCCCGCACCGTGACGAACGACGGGCAGTCGCCGTCCAGGCAGCTGTAGTCGGTGTTGCAGGACGCCTGGTCGACCTGCGTCTTGCGGCCCAGGTCGGTGTCGACCGGATGCAGCGACAGGCAGCCGGACTTGACGCCGCAGTCGCCGCAGCCCTCGCACACGGCCTCGTTGATGACCACCCGCTGCGCGCGCTCGGGCGCCTTCCCGCGCTTGCGCAGCCGCCGCAGCTCGGCGGCGCACGCCTGGTCGTACACCAGCACCGTGACGCCCGGCACCCGGGCGAGCGCGCGCTCGGCCTCCGCGAGCCGGTCCCGGCCCCACACCCGCGTTCCCGCGGGCAGCCCGGCGCGGCGGCCGTAACGGGACGGGTCCTCGCTGACCACGATGGTCCGGGCCACGCCCTCGGCGGCCAGCGCCCGGCACAGCCGCGGGACATCGAGCTGGCCGGCGGGATCCGGCCCGCCGGTCATCGCGACGACGCCGGTGTAAAGGATCTTGAATGTCATCGTCAGCCCGGCGGACACCGCCGCGCGCACGGCCAGGCTGCCGGAGTGGAAGAACGTGCCGTCGCCCACGTTCTGCAC
>DASYXX010000584.1:0-6393 GCA_035934395.1 Streptosporangiaceae bacterium | reverse complement strand
ACCTGATCAGTCTTCCCGATGCGATCCGAATGGGCAGGGCGGCGGTCGTCTCCTGGGTGGCACAAACGTTTCTTCAGCTGGTCTTGCTGTCCGTCATCCTCGTCGGCCAAAACATTCAGGCTGATGCTGCTGACAAGCGCGCGGAGGCCACATTTCACGACGCGAGCGCTACGCTGCACGAGGTCGCGCACGTACAAGCTCACCTCGCCGCGCAAGATGAGCTTCTAACCCGGATCGCCGAGAGGATCGGCCTCGATCCGGTCCCCGTGATCGACGAGCCGGTCCCCGGCGACGAGACCGCCGGGGCGGACTCGGAAGACTGATTAGGGCGCGGCTCGGTTCAGTTCACTCATATGCCAATGTGTAGCATGAGACTTCCAGGTATTAGCGCTGCGGCGTCAAAAGGAAATGCTGGCGTTCGGCCTTCTAGGTATAATAGGATCCATGACGAGTCAGGATCTCGGCTGGATTGCCGGTTTTCTTGAGGGCGAGGGGTACTTCGTCACCGAGATAACGGCCCGCGGATATGTCCGCATGCGTATCGGTGCCACTTCAACCGATCTTGATGTCTTGGAGCGCTTGCAGCGCCTAGTTCCCCGAAGCTGCATACAAGGCCCGTACGGCCCCACACGGACGAGCTACGGTGTCAAGCCTCATTGGAAGTGGATCCTTCACGCTCGAGCCTTGGTGGTCGAATTGGCGGAGCAGTTGCGTCCTCTAATGGGGTCAAGACGGCAGGGTCAGATCGATTCCCTTCTGAAGCTGCATGCAGACCACCCAGTGGTCCGCAACCGCGCGCCTTCACCCGCCGAGCACGGGACACGGACCAGATATGGCCGAGGCTGCCGCTGTGAAAGGTGTCATGCTGCGGCAGACGCCTATCAGCGAGAACGGCGCGCGATCAGAAAGGCATTGCGTGCCGCGATCCCTACGGTGTAACGAGCTGTGATGTGACTGCGCTTACCAGCCGGACCCGTTCAGTTCACGCAGGGGATGCCGTTGGTGGCGGTGACCGCGCCGCCCTGGGGGCCGGTGGTGGGGATCACGACCGAGGGCGAGCGCGCGGCGGCGTGGGTGCTCGCGGCGGGCCTGGGGGCCTGCGGCACCGTGGCGCTGACCCCGAGCAGGATCTGCACGTGGTGCGGGGCCACCAGCGTGCCCGCCGCTGCGGTGACGCCGAACATCGCGGCGATCTTCCTGGCGCTCGCCGACGCGCCCGCGCCGTAAAGCACCTCGGTGGTGGCGCGCAGGGCCGTGTTCCCGACCAGGCCGGCCCGGTATCCGTCCCTGGCCAGGGCGGCCGAGACGCGGCGGGCCATGCCCTTGGTGTTGCCCCCGTTGAAGACGTCCACCGTGGTCCCGCGGGCCGCAGCGGCCGCGCTATGGTGCGCCGCCGGCGCGCCGGGCCTCGGGTAGAACGTGGCCTGGACGAGGGACTTGATGTAGTCCGGGTTGACGACGTTGGCGGACTGGCCGTCGATCGTGGCGTAGCCCTGGATCGGCAGCGTGTGGAAGATCAGGTTCGCGCTGGTCAGGTCCCGCGCCTGGGCCGCGAAGTCCAGCAGGTTCCAGCCGGCGTCGGTGATGACGTAATGCTTCGCGACCGACAGCAGGGCCTCGGCCTTGCTCAGGTCGCTGATCACGCCCTCGGTGCGCAGCTCGTGCAGCACGGAGTCCAGGAAGGCCTGCTGGCGGTGCGTCCGATCCAGGTCACCGTTGGGCAGGCCGTCGCGCTGGCGGACGAACGCCAGGGCCTGCGCGGCGTCCAGGTGCTGGTAGCCGGCGTGGAAGTCCGCGCCGGACTTGACGTCGTACACGGGGTGCCGCAGGCAGACCTCCACGCCGCCCAGCACCTTCGCCAGCTCGTAGAAGCCGTCGAGGTTGACCTCGGCGAAGTGGTCGATGTGCACGCCGGTGAGCTTCTCGACCGTCGCCACGGCGGCGGCGCGGCCGGCCTCGTTGCCGAGAAACGCCAGCTGGTCCTGGCTCATGCCGGGGTTCTGGGCCCGCAGCCTGGCCTCCTGGTAGTACAGGCTCACGCCGTAGGCCTGGTCGATCTTGCCCTGCTGCTGCGGCCCGACCGTGCCCGCGAAGTTCACCCAGTCGTCACGGGGAATGGAGAAGCCGACCGCCTTCTTGCCGCCGGCGGGTATGTGGATGAGGATCAGCGTGTTCGTGGTGTTCCCGCCCGTGCCGTTCGCGACCTGCTGGGCGTTCCCGGCGTGCAGCTTGGCCAGGATGCTGGGGGGCAGGATGTTCCCGTTCCAGTCCCGGCGGCTCTCCAGCCCCATGAGCAGGATGTTCTGGGGGCCGGTCGACGGGCCGCTGGCGATCGCGTGCGAGTCGCCGATGCTGCTCACGTCGCGGACGAGCAGGTAGGACAGGCCGCTGGCCGCCAGGGCCAGCGCGGCGAGGACGCAGCTCAGCGCGTACCAGGTCCGGCCCCAGACGCCGGGCGGCGTCGCCGGGGCACCCGGCCGACCCCGCGTTCCAGGGCCCGGCCGTCCGGGGGCTGACGCGGGCCGCGCGGCCCGGGCCCGGATGTCGCTCATCTACCGGTACGCCTCCGCCCGCGCATCACATCCCTCCCCGGCCCAGCCTCCTGCCGTCGTCGAGACTACCTGCGCCACCCGGATCCGGGCCGTAGGCGACCGGCTAACGTTGGGGAACATGCCGGAGCCGCGAGCAAAGAGGGCCGGCCGGCCCCCGCCCGGCCGGTCGCCGCGCCTGTGGGGCTCACGCCCGGGACGGCTCGGCGTGTTCCTGGTGATCGGCTGCGCCGCGCTCGGCTCGCTGGTCACCGTCGTCGCGCGAACCGAGCCAGGGTCGGTGCTCGGGGTTCTGGTGGTGGCCGGGACGGCGGCCGCCGCGCTGGCCGTGCGGCCCCACGCCGTGTACGTGATCATCCCGGTGCCGGCGCTGGCCTACGTCGTGGCCGCGAGCATCGCCGGGTTCGTCCACGACCGGGCGAACGACACCTCCCTGACGGGCCTCGCGGTCCACACGGCCCAGTGGATCGCCAGCGGGTTCCTCGCGATGAGCGTCGCCACCCTGCTCGCGATCGCCGCCACCGCGATGCGCTGGCCGCGCAGCGGGCGGGGTCGGCCCTGATTCAACGTCGCGCCCGCGCCGGGAGGCGTGGCGTTACAGCTAATGAAGGCTGCTGGTCGGCCTGACCGCGGAGGCGCGGCCTCGCCGGCGGATGCCGTAGCGTGCTGCGCATGGATCTCGGGCTGCGCGGGTCCCGCGCGCTGATCACCGGGGGGAGCCGGGGCATCGGATTCGCGGTCGCCGACGCGCTCGCGGCCGAGGGAGCCGCGGTCGCGATCGTCGCCCGCAACGCGGACGGCCTCACGGCCGCCGCCCGCAAGCTGGCCGGGCACGGCACCCGCGTCGCCACCGCGGCCGCCGACGTCACGGACACCGCGATGCTGAACCGCGCCGTGGCCGACGCCGCGGAGGCCCTGGGCGGCCTGGACCTCCTGGTCGCCAACGTCGGCGGCACGATCGGGGGCAACCTGGCCGACGCCGGGCCCGGCGACTTCACGGCCACGTTCGCGCTGAACGCAGGGCACGCGGCCGAGCTGATCCGGGCCGGGCTGCCGCACCTGCGGGTCTCGGGCGGCGGCAGCGTAGTGATCATCTCGTCCATCACCGGCATGCGCCCGGCCCCGCGGACCAGCTATGCCGTCGCGAAGGCGGCCGAGATCCACCTCGCCGCGACCGCCGCCGCCGAGCTCGCGGCGTGGAACATCCGGGTGAACGCGGTGAGCCCGGGCTCGATCATGTTCCCCGGCGGCGGCTGGGACTCCTTTCAGGAGAACAACCCCCAGGCCTTCGAGGCCTTCCTCCAGACGCAGTTCCCGCTCGGCCGTCTCGGGCGCCCGGACGAAGTCGCCGACGTGGTCGCGTTCCTGCTGTCCCGCCGGGCCTCGTGGATCAGCGGCGCCAACATCGTCGTCGACGGCGCCCAGGGCTATCCCTCCGCCCGAACCTTCGGCAGGACCTGACCCGGGCCAGGCCGCCGCATCTTCGGCGCATGCACGTCGCCCGGCCAGTCACAATGGCTGCCGGCGACCGGCCGCGCCCGGAGGGACCCGCCATGTCACATCTGCTCACCGCGCCGTGTCTACGAGGAAACGACGCAAGCAGCGTGTCACAGGAGGTTCTGAGATGAGGATTGCGGTGGCGGGTGCCACGGGAAGGGTCGGCCATCACGCCGTCGAGGTGCTCGAGGAGCGGGGGCACGATGTCGTCGCGATCTCGCGTTCCCGCGGCGTGGACGTGATCACCGGTGACGGCCTGGCCGAGGCCCTCTCCGGCGTGGAGAGCATCATCGACGCTGCCACCGGGCCGTCACCGGAGCAGGAGCCGGCCACGCGGTTCTTCACCACCGCGGCGCGGAACCTGCAGGAGGGCGGCCAGCAGGCCGGCGCGCGGCGGATCGTGGTGGTCTCGATCATCGGCACCGACAAGTTCACCGCGGGCTACGGCGCGGCGAAGAACGCGCACGAGCAGGCCCACGCCGCCGGGCCGGTCCCGGCGCACATCCTGCGCGCGGCGCAGTTCCACGAGTTCGTCGCGCAGCTCATGGACTGGGGCAGGCAGGGCGACGTGGTCTACGTGCCGACGATGCGCACCCAGCTGGTGGCGGCCAGGACCGTCGCGGAGGTGCTGGCCGACCTGGCCACCGCGCCCGAGCCGACGGCCGCCGGGACCCCGGTATCCGAGGTGGCCGGCCCGCGGGAGGAGAGCCTGGTCGACATGGCCACCCTGCTGGCGACGCGACGCGGAGACCCGGTGAAGATCGTTGGCGTCAGCGACCCGGCCGACCCGGACAACCTCAACGGGACCGGTGGCCTGCTGCCCGGCCCGGACGCCATCCTGGCCGGCCCGACGTTTGAGGAGTGGCTCGACGCCACGTCCTGAGCGGCGCGCCGCGAGCCGTGCGAGACTCGGGGCGATGACTGCTCTGCCGCCGGACTACGACTCCGATCCCGGGCGCTGGCAATCGCACCGGGCGCCATGGGACGTTCACGACGAGATCGCTCCCGAGCTGCGCGGGCCGGTGCTGGATGTCGGCTGCGGCGAGGGCCGGCTCGCGTCCCTGCTGGGCGATGGCGTCCGCTGGGTCGGCGTGGATTCCTCGCCGGCCCAGCTGGCGGCGAACCCCTGCCGGCCGGTGGTGCTGGCGGACATGCGCGCGCTGCCGTTCCGGGACGGGGCGTTTGCTGAGGTGACCCACCTGTGGTGCCTGTACCACCTCGACGACCCGGCCCCGGCGATCGCCGAGGCGGCGCGGGTGCTCGCGCCCGGCGGCCGCTACTACGCCTGCACCGCGGCGCGGGACAGCGACCCGGAGATCATGTACGAGGGGTACTCGCGCTCGTCGTTCGACGCCGAGGAAGCGGCCGAGATCGTAGCGTCGGCCTTTGACGAGGTCGACGCCCAGCGGTGGGACGGGAAGTTCTTCCCGCTGCAGACGCGCGAGGAGATCCGGGCCTTCTGCCGGCACAATTTCGTTCCCGCCGAGCGAGCCGAGCAGGTGGCCGTGCCGCTGTGGCTGACCAAGCGGGGCGTGCTCGTCAGGGCCGGGAAGCCGGGCGGGCGGCCCTAGCCGGGCCGGTACAGTTTTCCGGGCGGGCCCTCGGGCCGCAGTGGTGACCAAGCGGTGCAGAACTTACTATTTAGGCCAGGTCGTGATGGCCCGGGCCGGGCGAGGACGGAGGACCCGCATGGGAGAACAGGTGCCGTACGTGGGGTATCTGACGCTCGGCAGCGAGCCGCACCTGGTCGCGAGCGAGTGCCGGTCGTGCGGCGCGCTGTTCCTCGACCGGCGCAACGCGTGCGCCAACTGCGGCGCCCGCGAGTTCAGCCCGCGGCGGCTGGCCAACGAGGGTGTCGTGCGGGCGTTCACGATCGTGCACCGCGCGACGCCGGACGTGAAGGTCCCCTACGTCTCCGCGATCGTCGACCTGGACGGCGGCGGGGTGGTCAAGGCGAACATCGTGGACGTGGACCCGGTGCCCGATCAGGTGACGCCCGGTATGAGGGTCGCGCTGACCACTTTCGGCGTCGGCACCGACTCGGCGGGCACCGAGGCCGTCGGCTTCGGCTACCGCCCCGCCTGACCGCGCGCCTCCCGACGGGCAGCGCGTCTCTCCCCCGCGGCGGCGCGCCTCTCCGCCGCACCATCCGTCCCAGTAGTCCCACCTGCCCCGGCGCCAGAGCCAACCCAAACCGGCTGGACCGGGCGGGTCGGCTGAGGGTGATCGCCGCTCGGGAGCGGGCTACAGGGGCAGGCGGCCCAGGTTGAACGGGACGTCGGCGAGGCGTGCGGCCTCGGTCGCGAGCTCGGCGACCGTCCACCGGCCTTCCTTGGTGACGCTGTCG
>DASYXX010000559.1:0-4265 GCA_035934395.1 Streptosporangiaceae bacterium | reverse complement strand
CAGGACAGCGGCTCTTCCAGGCCCTCGGCGTGCGGGTAGTCCGAGCCGAAGCACACCCGGTCCGCGCCGATGAGGCCGATCAGGCCCTCAAGGGACTCCTCCCAGAACGGGTTGACCCAGACGCCGCGCTTGAAGGTCTCCGTGCGGATCGCCCGTTGCGGGGTGCTGCTGGAACACCGTAGATTATAGATCTAGATGTTTTAACTGGCGAGGGGCTGATGCAGGCTACTGGCGACCCGGTGCTGACCACCGTCGAGGACGGCGTGCTGCGCATCGTCCTGAACCGGCCCGAGCGGCGGAACTCGCTGGATGTCGCCGCGGTCCGCATGGTCGTCGCCGCGCTGGAGGCGGCGGCCACCGACGATGCGCTCCGGGTGATCGTGCTGGAGGGTGCGGGTGAGAACTTCTGCTCAGGGGCGGACTGGGTGGCGTCGAACTCGGGTGGCCCGCCGGGGTCGGCCGGCTCGGCGGGCGGCTCACAGCCTGAGGCGGAGGGTCAGCGGCCGCGGCCGACCGGGGAGCGACCGCGGGCGGGGAGCCTGCAGCGGCGGACGCCGTTGCAGGCGCACCGGATCATCCAGTTGCTGCTGAACATCCAACTGCCGGTGGTCGCCGTCATCCGGGGCTGGACAGCCGGGCTCGGCTTCCAACTGGCCCTGGCCGCCGACTTCGCCGTCGCGGCCGACACGGCCCGGTTCTGGGAGCCGTTCATCGAGCGAGGCTTCAGTCCGGACAGCGGGTCGACCTGGCTCCTGCCCCGCCTCGTCGGGCTGGCCCGGGCCCGGGAGCTGCTGCTGCTCGGGCGGACGCTCACCGGCGCCGAGGCAGCCTCGTGGGGGCTGATCCACGCCAGCGTTCCCCCGCAGGAGGTCGAGGGAGAGGCGGCGAAGCTCATCGAGCGGCTCGCGGCCGGGCCGACCGTGGCACTCGGGCTCGCGAAGTGGTGTCTCAGCCGCAACCTGGAGGAGTCCCTGACGCACGCGCTGGACAACGAGTCGCTGGCGCTGGAGCTCAGCTCGCGGACGGCCGACTTCCGCGAGGGCCTGGCCGCCTTTGCCGAGCGGCGGGCCGCCCGCTTCACCGGCCGTTAAGCTAAGTACGCTCCCAGGCGAGCCGGGGCGACGCCGCCGCCGGCGGGCCCCAGGGAGGCTCGCGGCGCGGCCCTCACGCGTCGGGCTCGGGGATCTCGAAGTGCTGGTCGCGCAGCTCGAACGCCCTCCTGACGCCATGCTCGGCCCGCGCCTTGACGAAGTTGAACTCGCTGTCCTCGAACCGCAGGTTGGTGCCGAAGGCATGGATGAGGTAGCTCGTGACCTCCTCGCC
The DNA here is from genome assembly GCA_035934395.1 of Streptosporangiaceae bacterium. GTDB lineage: Bacteria > Actinomycetota > Actinomycetes > Streptosporangiales > Streptosporangiaceae > JASHPR01. The sequence goes on along the minus strand of DASYXX010000559.1, from coordinate 2,942 downwards.
CTGATAGCCCTGCAGCTGCTCGACCAGCCGGAACGCTTCCTTGGCGATCACGATGCCGTCGGCCGGCATGCGGGCGACCTTCTGGGCGTACCACTCGGCGCGGCTAGCGACGTCGACGTCGTCGAGGACCTCGGTGAAGATCCCGAGGTGCGCCAGGTCGCCGGCCGGCACGCAGTCGCCGGTGAGCAGCAGGCGGCGGGTGAGGACCGGGCCGAGGCGGTGGAAGAAGAGGTGGAGCGAGCCGAGCGCCGGGCCGAGGAAGCGGGTGGCCGGCATGCCGAGGAGCGCGTCGCGCGCCACGACCGCGATGTCCGCCATGAGGGCCAGTTCGAAGCCGCCGCCGAGTGCGAAGCCGCGGACCTCGGCGACCGTCGCCTTCGGGTACCCGAGGAAGTCGTGGTAGAAGCTGAACGACTCCCGGTCCACCGCGAGCCGGCGGCGCTGGCTCGGCCGCCGCCGAGTCGTGTCGCGCCGCTCATGGCCGTTGCTTCCCGCACGGCCGGCTTCGCCGTCGCTGCCGTCCCCGTACCACGCGTATGCGTTGCGCATGTCCGCGCCCGAGCTGAACACGCCATCGGCCCCGCGCAGCAGGATCACCTTGATGTCGTCGTCGACTGCGAGATCGTCGAGGAACGAGGCAAGCTGGCCGCGCATCGCCGCGTCGTAGGAGTTCCGCCGCTCGGGGTTGTTGAGGGTGATGCGGGCGATCCCCGTCTCGGCATCCCGCTCCATGAGCACCAGGCCGTCAGCCAACCTCGATCAATCCCTCCGCGGTTCCCGTGCCGATGAGACCATGCTATACCTTTAAATGTTTTCCACCAAGGCTTGACGCGGACAGCAACCGGGCAGGGAAACGGCGGAGGTGGCCTACGTGACGCACGATTTCCGGACGATCCGCTACGAGGTCACGCCGGACCGGGTCGCGACGATCACGCTGAACCGGCCCGAGTCGCTGAACGCCTTCGACCGCCAGATGTGCGAGGAGATGCGCGATGCGTGGCGGCGCGTGAAGGACGACCCGGCGGTCCATACGGTCGTCCTGCGCGCCGCCGGGGACCGGGCGTTCTGTGCCGGGCTCGACCTCAAGAAGCCCTACGGGCAGCCCGACGACGTCTGGAATCACGAGGATCCCGGCGAGCTGCTCAGCCCCAAGTGGCAGAAGGTCTGGAAGCCAGTCGTCTGCGCCGTGCACGGAATCTGCACGGCGGGGGCGTTCTACTTCCTGAACGAGGCCGACATCGTCATCTGCTCGACCGACGCGACGTTCTTTGACTCGCACGTCTCGGCGGGCATGGTGTCGGCCCTGGAGCCGGTCGGCCTGATGCGCAAGGTAGGCCTCGCGCAGACGCTGCGGATCGCCCTGGCGGGCAACGACGAGCGCGTCACGGCTGACACGGCGCTGCAGATTGGACTGGTGACCGAGGTGGTCGACCGGGAGCGGCTCTGGGACCGGGCGCACGAGATCGCGGCCGGGATCGCCGAGAAGCCGGCCGCCGCCACCCAGGGCACCGTGCGGGCGATCTGGGAATCGCTCGACCGGCCCTATCGCGCGGCGATGGAGCAGGGGCTGATCTACACGCGGCTGGGCAACCCGCTCGGCATGGCCGAGATGGCCGGCCGCGAGCGCCCGTCCAGGAAGCCGAGGCTGCGGTAGTGCCCGGCGAGCCGGCCGCGCTGAGCGCCCGCCTGGCGCAGATGCTCGCGCTGGACCCGGACGTGCCCGTCATCGAGTTCCGCGGGGCCTGGCGCACCTGGGGACAGCTCGCCGCCACCGCGGAAGCGGTACGGGGCCACGTTCCCGAGCCTGGAATCCGCGTGGGGGTCCTGCTGCGCAACCAGCCGGCGCACGTCGGCCTCCTCGCCGGCCTGCTGCTGGCCGGGGCCTGCGTAGTCACGATCGACCCCGGCCGTGGCGAGGACCGGGTCCGCGCCGACGTCGTCGGCCTGGGCGTGCCCGTCCTGGCGGGATCTCCGGCCGACCTCGCCGCCTTCGCCCCGCGGGACGCGGACGGCACGAACGCCACGGAGGGCACCGCGCCCCTCCTGCTCGCCGCTACTGACCTGGGCGAGTCCGTGACCGCGTCCGGCAAGCCCCCGTCCGGGCCACTGCTGGCCGGCCTGCCCGACTCCGCCGTCAGTCGCTGCGGCGTGGCGGTCGAGATGCTCACCAGTGGAACCACCGGCCCGCCCAAGCGCGTCCCGCTGGGCTACGAGATGCTCACCCGCGTTCTGGTGGGGGCAAAGTACTACGAGGGCAACCCCGACCAGACTCCCCGCCTGCGCTCGGGGGCCGCGATCGTCAACGCACCGCTGGTGCACCTGGGCGGGCTGTTCCGGGTGCTGCAGTGCCTCAACGACGGCCGGTCCTTCTGCCTGCTGGAGCGGTTCACCGTCGAGGACTGGGCGGACGCCGTCCGCCGGCACCGGCCACGCACGGCCAGCCTCGTCCCGGCCGCCCTGCGGATGGTGCTCGACGCCGACCTTGACCCCGACGACCTGCGCAGCATCCGCTCGGTGGTCTCGGGAACCGCGCCGCTGGCCCCGGAGACAGCCGACGCGTTCCAGGTCAAGTACGGGATTCCCGTGCTGGTCTCGTACGCGGCCACCGAGTTCGGCGGCGGCGTCGCCGGCTGGAACCTGGCCGACCATCAGCGGTTCTGGGCGGCCAAGCGCGGCAGCGTGGGCCGCGCGCACCCGGGCTGCGAGCTGCGCGTCGTCGACGCCGGCAGCGGCGAGCTGCTCCCGCCGGGTGCCGAGGGCCTCCTGGAAGTGAAGGCGCACCAGTTCGACAGTGACGGGTGGGTGCGGACCACCGACCTGGCCCGCATCGACGAGGACGGGTTCGTGTGGATCGTCGGCCGCGCCGACCAGGTCATCATCCGGGGCGGTTTCAAGGTGCATCCGGACCCCGTGCGGGTGGTGCTGGAGCGAGACCCGCGGGT
>DASYXX010000536.1:0-6518 GCA_035934395.1 Streptosporangiaceae bacterium | reverse complement strand
GAGCGCTGACGAACACGATGATGATCGCCCAGACGATCTTGGGCGCGCCGCGCGCGGACCGGGCGCGGGCCAGGTCGACCAGGCAGTAGGCGTCGAGCACGACGATCAGCGCCAGCAACGGCAGCAGCGCGACCGGCAGGTGCGGCGGCAGCCGGAACGCGCCGCCCGACCCGGTGCCGAAGCCGATGTCCGCGCCGCTCATGGCCCCTGCTCTGGGTGGCCGCCGGCCGGGTCGTGCGAACCGGCCGCGTCGTCACCGAGCAGCAGCACGGTCGCGAGGATGCGCCGGCGGCGCCCTGCGCGGGGCGCGTTGGCGAGCCGGGGGTGCAGCACCCGGACCAGGTCGCGCAGCAGGTCGGCGTACTCGGCGTCGTCGAGCCACAGGCCGGCCAGCCGGTAGCTCACCTCGTCCCGGACCGGGTCGAGGTCCGCGCGCTGCAGGTAGCGGTCGGCGTCCCCGAGCAGCGCGGCGACGAACGCCATGAACGCCTGCCGGTGATCCTCGGCGCTCATCGACGCGATCTCGTCGGGCCCGATGCTCGCGGCGGCCAGGCGCAGCATGTAGGTCCGCTCGAGCGCGCCGCGCACCCTGCGCTCGGCCACCACCTGCAGCACGCCGGCACCGACAAGCCGGGCCACCTGGCGGTACAGGCTGGCGGGCGGGATGTCGGACAGCTCGGCCCTCAGCTCGGTCGTGGTGAGTGCCCGCTCGCCCAGGAACGCCTGCACGATACGGAGCCGCACCGGGTGCAGCAGCAAGTCCGCGGAGCCGGCCACGGCTCGACCTTAGCAGTCCGGTATCATTTCTGACAACATTCTCATAATAGATAACGCAGGGTGGCCGGGCCCGCGCCGCCGCCGGTGGCGGCGCCGGGGGAGTTTCACCTCCGGGCGGTCACCCGGCGGGCCTGGCCCTGGGCGGCGCCGTCTGGGCGATTCCGGCGACCACCCAGGAGAGCCCGAAGGCCCAGGCAGCAGCGACCTCTCCGATGTAGAGCGGAGTCAGGCCCATGATGCCCGAGCCCGCGAACGCCCACGCCGCGGCGGCCAGGATGACCAGGGCGCACACGCTGTGCAGCCAGAACAGGACCGGGTTCCGCAGCGCCCTCGGCTTCGGCCGGCTCCCGGCCGCGGCCCGGTCCTGCGTCGAGAGCACTTCGCTGGCCGCGAAGAGCAGGCTCATGACCGCGAGGAACAGGATGAACACCACGGCGAACGTCCCGTGTATCACCGACGTCTGATGCTCGCCGAGGGCTTGCTCGACGGCGGAGCAGCCTGCCGGCTGGGGAACGCTGCCGCACGCCGGCGCGTGGGCGGGAAGCCCAGACCGCGAGGCGGGAAAGAACACGACCCCGAGCACGGCGAGGCCCGCGATCAGGCTGGCCCAGAAATCCCACGTCGCGAGCTCGCCGGCCATGTAGGTTGCGAGCAGGAAGCCGATGACGCACAGACCGCCCACGAAAAGGTCCTGCATAGATGTGTGGTAATAGGCACTGATCGACCCTCGGACATGGAAGCCCCCCCGGAGGAAGAACGCCTCTCCGATGATGAAGATGATCGGCAGTGCCACGCCCAGGATCCCGACCGCGAGGCGCATGACCCGGTAGGAGCGGGTGTACGCCGCGTCCCTTCCGCCGCCCGAAGACCTGCTGTGCGTGTTCATCGCTGCCAGAAGGTCAAGAATTCTCTCGCCCGCCGCCATGACGTACCTCCCCCTGATGGCGCGGGAGGGCGGACGTCCCTCCCTGCCACGCGGAGGTCGCAACGCTGATCGTTGATACGCCCAATTGCGCACAATGGCACTAGCGGCTGATGGAGGAGGAGGCTGACGATGGGTGAGGTCGCGTTCGCGGTCAGCGATGTCGACAACGGCCTGCGAGATCGCCTCGACCAGGAGATCCAGGCCTTCAACGGCGCGGCGACCGGCTACCTCGACGGCAGGCTGCTGTGCATCGCCGTCCGCGAGGACGGAGGTGACCTGCGCGCGGGGCTGTTCGGGTGGACGTGGGGCGGGTGCGGTTACATCGACCTGCTCTGGGTCCGGTCTGACCGGCGCGGGTCCGGCCTGGGCAGCCGGCTCCTGGCCACCGCGGAGGAGGAGATGGCGCGCCGCGGCTGCGACCAGGTGGTCCTGAGCACCCACTCCTTCCAGGCGCCCGCCTTCTATGCCCGCCTCGGCTACGAAGAATGCGGGCGCGCGCGGGGTTACCCGCGCGGGCATGACCACATCTACATGGTGAAGTCGCTGCTCTAGGCCGGACGTGGCCCGGCGGCGTCCGCTGGACGAGCTCGGGTTCTCCCTCGGCAGCCCCGACGATTGACGGGGGGCCGCGCTAGCGTCTAGCGGCAGGTGAACGGTCGCGCGCCTGGGGAGCACGGAATGCTGCTTGGATCGCTTGCGGATGACGAGTACTGGTCCGAATACGGCGTGATGGTCGTGATCGACGGTCCTGGCACTGCCTACGACAGCGCGGACTACGCCGGCGAGGACGACCTGGACCCCGGGCTTGGCCTCGACGGTGACCTGCTCGAGGTTTTCGGGATGCAGCTGCCGCCGGGCGGAACGGTCGCGCACGCGGGTACCGGCTGGCTGTGGGGGCGGGTCGGCTGGATGGACAGCTACCACGTCGTCCGGCTCGAAGCGCATGACGCGCCGCCGGCCGATGACCGCGGCGACTGGGAAGAGGTCCTCGAGACGCCCTACTGGTCGTGTACGGGGACGGTCGTGCTGAGCACGCTGACCTCGGGCTGGGATGCCGAGGCAGGCGCGCTGGAACTCGGCTCACCGGGCCTGTACCGGGTCCGGGTCAGCTGCGCGCGGGACTTCAGCGCGTCACGGGAGGACGACTACCGTCCGCTGCGGAAGACGCCGCCAGGGTTCGCCCGCCCGGCGTCCAGGGCGGCGCGCGCGGGGGAGAGGGGGCAGGGGGACGGAGCGGACGACAGCGGCGGTGATGGAACCTTCGAGGAGGGCGACATCTGGCGGCTGCAGTTCTGGCCGTCACCGGGGGATGCCGAGCCGCCCCGCTGGCTGGCCCGCTTGGAGCCCGTCGCCGCGGTCGCGGACGACGACGAGGACGGCGCGGGTGGGCCGGACGGCGGTGCCGGGGAACTGGGGGAGCGGCTGTACGACATCTACGGCGAACTGGCGGCCGACCTGGCGGCGGTGGCGCTCTGGACGCCGGGCGGGGCGGTAGGGACCGTAGCCGACCTCGCGGCGCGCGTGCTGGCCAGCCCAGGGCAAGTGCGGGCTGGCCTGCTGGCTGCCGTCTCGGCCGGGCACCTGCGGGTGGAGGGTGACCTCGCCGACGACGGCGCGCCTCTCAGTCTCACGCCGCTGCCGCCACCGCCGCCCGACCACGGGCCACCGCAGCGGCTGCCGGCGGAAGACCTCGGTGCCTCGACGGCGTTCGCCGACGTCGAGGGCACGCTGGAGCGCCTCCTTAGCGCGGGCATGGCCGCGTCTGTCCAGACATCCTCCGACGACGAGCACGTCCGCGATGGCGGAGCAAGCCATCTAGCCTTCGCGGCCATCGCCGGACCGCTGCGATCACGGCCGCGGCTGCCCGACGGGCCGCCGCCGGCGGCCGGGATCATCACCTCCAGCAGCGAACTGGTGGTCTGGCGAGCGGAAGTGCCCGAGGTGCTGGCGAATGTCGAGCAGTACACCTGGCGGGCCGTGGCGACGCCCTACGGGATCGTGGTCATCGGCTCGAAGCGGGCGGTGCTCGTCCGGCCCGGCGGCGAGCAGATCGAACTGGCGCCCGACCCGGAACCCTACGTCGCGCTCAGCGCGGACGGGCGCCATCTGGCGATCGCGTCCGTCAAGTTCGGGCGGCGGGACAAGTTCCGGCTGTACCTGGCAGATCTGGCCGACGGCTCAGCGGAGATCCTCGACTGTCCCGAGAACTTCAGCATCGACAGTCTGCGCGGCGGCGTGGTGACCTACGGCATGTACGTCGGCGACGAGCCTGGCTGCTTCTCCTGGGCACCGGGCCGGGCCCCCTGGCCGGTGCCGTACCGACAGCGCGAGGTCGACCGGCTGACCGGGACGTCCCTCTCCCGTACCGAGCCCGGAGACTACCTGATCATCAGGCCGGACGGCGCGGAGCTGACCGTCCCGCGCCGGTACGACGCCCAGGACTCGCGGCTCGCGCCAGGCGGCCGGTGGCTCTACGACTTCGGGTTCGACCCGCCCACGATGACCGTGACCGACGTCAGCGGCCCGGCTCCCGGCCCGGCGGTGACCTGGCCGCTCCCCAGGGGCAGCGCCACCGAACTAGTCAGCGGCCGCCGCCCGACCTGGGAGGACGCGACCCATGTCCTGCTGACGATCCCGTACGGGGACATACCCGCGATCCGCGTCGACGTGACGACGGGCGCGACCGAGCGGCTCCGTCTCGACCGCCATGGCCAGGGCGAACGCGGCCAGTACGGAGAGGGCACCGAGTTCAGCGTCGCGGGCTTCGTAGAACCCTTCCAGCTGCCTGGCGTCACACGGCATCGGTCCTGATCATCCGCACGAGGGCCCTGATCCCGGTCAGCAGCTCCTGGTGGTCGCTGAGCCCGTCCAGGGTGGCTTCCATCCTGTGCACCATCTGGTCGATCCGCCGGGCCAGGTCGTCGTGGCGCGAGCGGGCCGCGGCCCGGTCTTCCGCCTGCGCGTCCTGCAGGCGGGACAGGTCGGAGGTCAGCAGCTGCCGGGTGTGCGCGATGTCGCCGGCCACGGTGGACTGGATGCGGCCGAACTCGCTTCTCATCCGGGGCAGCTCGGCCCGCAGCTCCTTCAGGCCGCCGGCTAGGCCGTCGACCTCGAGCTTCAGCGAGGCGATGTCATCGCGGGGATGGCTGCTCTCGCGGGTCATCGTGGTGATCCGCTCGCGCACGTGGGCGAAGTAGGCCACGACGGGCCGGATGGCCGCCGAAAGCAGGTAGAACCCGGCGAAGTAGTAACCGATCGTGGCGCCAGAGACGTAGGTGATCAGCGCGGCCGCCAGGGCGGTGGCGATGTGGGCGCCGAGTGCGAACCACAGCATCCGCCGCCCGATCTGCCTGGCCTCGCCACCGTAGGCGGCTGGGACGGTGATGCCCCGCCCGCGCGAGACCGCCATCTCGGCCACGGCCCGGCGCGCTGCGAAGTACAGATTCCACGGCACTGTCACCAGCACGACCAGCCAGGCGAGGGCGACCCCGCCCGCCCCGATGGTCAGCAGCGTCGACACCGGCACGCCCGCCAGGCGGCCCAGCCAGGTGAACAGCAGCGCCGCCGCGGCCCCGACCAGGATCGTGGCCCACCATTTAATCATGCTGCGCTGCAGGTCGGTCCTCATCTCGTCATCATGGGCCGGGGCGGCGGTGATTAGGATCCGCCAAAGTACTCAGCTAGAGGGCTGTTAGTCGCGGACCACTTCCAGGTGCGCGGCGTCCCCGGTTCCTGACGCCGCGGGACAAGCCCTAGCGGCTCGCGCGCGGGCGGCCTGGCGGACCAGGTGGTCGCGCTCGGCGACGTTCGTGGCCCGGCGCGCGGCCTCGGCGTACGCCGCGGCGGCGGCGGGCAGGTCGCCGCTGAGCTCGTGCAGGTGGCCGCGGACGGCGTGCCACCGGTGCCGCCCGCCGATCACCTCGCGCAGCCGGTCGGTCTCACGCAGCCCGGCGGCCGCGCCGAGGACCTGGCCGACCGCGACCGCGCGGCCGAGCACGGCGGCGGGGTCCTGGCGCACGGGGTCCCCGGTCAGCGCGACGAGGTCGTCGTACCAGGCGAGGATCTGCGGCCAGTCGGTCTCCTCGGCGCTCGCCGCGTCGTCGTGCAGGGCGGCGATCGCGGCCTCGACCTGGTAGCGGCCCGGGCGCCGTTCGTCCGACTGCATGGCGAGCGCCGACTGCAAGACCCGCACGCCCTCGGCGATCTCGCGGGTGTCCCACAGGCCGCGGTCCTGCCGGTCGAGCGTGACGATCCGGCCCTCGGGGTCGAGCCGCGCCGGGAGACGGGCGTGGTTGAGGAGCATCAGCGCGAGCAGCCCGCGCGCCTCGGGCTCCTCGGTGGCGAGGGTGAGCTGGCGGGCGAGCCGGATGGCCTCGCCGGCCAGGTCCACCCGGCCCGCATGGCCGGCCGTGTAGACGAGGTAGAGCACGCGCAGCACGACGGCGAGGTCGCCGGGCTGGTCCAGGCGGCGCCCGCGCAGGATGTGCTTGGCGCGGCTGATCCGCTGCGCCATCGTCGCCTCGGGGACGTAGAAGGCGTCGGCGATCTCCCGGGTGGTGAGGCCGCCGACGGCGCGCAGGGTCAGCGCCACCTGGGACGCGGGCGCGAGGTCGGGGTGACAGCAGCAGAAGAGCAGGAAGAGGGTGTCATCCCCCTCCTCCGTGGCGGCCGGCCGCGGCTCCGCGTGCGTCGCCTCCTCGCGGCGGTGCCGGGCCGCCTCGCTGCGGCGGGCGTCGACGAGCCGCCGCGTCGCGACCGTGGTCAGCCACGCGCGCGGGTCGCGCGGCGGGTGCTCGGGCCAGACCCGCAGCGCCTC
>DASYXX010000520.1:0-5651 GCA_035934395.1 Streptosporangiaceae bacterium | reverse complement strand
TCGATCGCCTCGTCGAAGGACAGGCCCTGCGCCGCGTATTCGCGGATCCGCTCCAGGCCGAGGAAGCCGGCGTGGCCCTCGTTGGTGTGGAAGACCTCGGGCTCCGGGTGGCCGGTGAGCGCGCAGTACGCCCGAACCGCGCGCACGCCGCCCATGCCGAGCAGCAGTTCCTGGCGGAGCCGGTGCTCGCTGCCGCCGCCGTAGAGCCGGTCGGTGACCTCGCGCAGCACGGGGTCGTTCTCCTCCACGGAGGAGTCGAGCAGCAGCAGCGGGACCCGGCCGATCTGCGCGATCCACACCTGCGCGGCCATGGCCGCGCCGTCGGCCAGGGCAACCGTGACGCGCACCGGCACGCCCAGATCCCCGCCCGGCCCACCCTCACCCGCCCCGGACCCGGCGCCCGGCCCACCCTCACCCGCCCCGGGCCCGGCGCCTTCTCCCCCTTCCCCGTCTCCATGCCCCTCCCTGAGCAGGGTCAGCGGCAGGCCGTTCGGATCGCTCGCCGGGTAACGTTCGGCCTGCCAGCCCTCGGCCGACAGCGACTGGGTGAAGTAGCCGTGCCGGTAGAGCAGGCCCACGCCGATCAGCGGCACACCGAGATCGCTGCTGGCCTTCAGGTGATCGCCGGCGAGGATCCCCAGGCCGCCGGAATACTGCGGAAGCGCGGCGGTGATCCCGTACTCGGGCGAGAAGTACGCCACGCCGGCCGGCGCCCCGCCCAGCTCCGGCGCGCTCTGGTACCAGCGCGGGCCGGAGTTGTACTCGCGCAGGTCCTCGACCGCCTCGCTGAGCCGCCGCAGGAACCGGCGGTCCTCCGCGAGGCTGGCCAGCCGCTCCGGCGAGACCTCGGCCAGCAGCGCGGCGGGCTCCCGCCCAGCGCGCTCCCAGCCGGCCGGGTCGATCGCCGCGAACAGGTCGAGCGTCTCGGGGTGCCACGACCAGCGCAGGTTCAGCATCAGCCCGCGTAGCGACGCGAGCGGCTCGGGCAGGGCCGGACGGATCGTGAACCGGCGGATAGCTCTCACGGAGAGCGACCTTAATGCGTGATCCGAGCGGACGGGACACCGGCTCGATTCATGCGCTTGCGTTCGGGCTCCGGCCGGTTCGCCGCCGGCCCTGGCGGGTAGCTTGTCGTAGGTGATCGGCCGGATTCCGATATTCGACGTGCAGCCGCTCGTGGCCGGGGGGCAGCGCCCGGTCAAGGCGGTGCCGGGCGAGTCTTTCGAGGTAAGCGCGACCATTTTCCGTGAGGGACATCACATGCTGGGGGCGGGCGTCGTGCTGCGCGGGCCCGATGGCCGCCGCCGCCCGCTTGCGGTCATGCGCGAACTGGTCCCGGGGACCGACCGTTACGGCGCCGATGTGACGCTCACCTCGGAGGGCCTGTGGCATTTCCAGGTCGAGGCGTGGGGGGACCCCATCGCCCGCTGGCGGCACGACGCGGCCATCAAGGTGCCGCTCGGCCAGGACGTCGAGCTGACGCTGGCCGACGGAGCGCTGCTGTTCAAGCAGGCCGCAGGCGAGGTCCGGCTGCCGCGCTCGGCCGCGATCGCGGAGCGGCGCGAGGCCGCGGCCGCGCGCGCGGGGCTCGAGGAACTCGCCGGGGTGCTGCAGGACACCGGCGTCCCGGCCCTGGACCGCCTCGCCACCGCCGGCAGCGAGGACATCTCCGCGATCCTGCGCACGTTCCCGCTGCGCCAGCACCTCACCCGGTCGGCCAGCCATCCGGTGATCGTGCACCGGGAGCGGGCGCTCTACGGCTCCTGGTACGAGTTCTTCCCCCGGTCCGAGGGGGCCAGGGTCGACGTCGGGCCGGGCGAGCTGCCGCGGTCGGGGACGCTGCGGGACGCCGCGCGCCGGCTGGTCGCGATCGCGCGGATGGGCTTCGACGTCGTCTACCTCCCGCCAGTCCACCCGATCGGGAAGACCGCGCGGAAGGGCCCCAACAACTCCCTGATCGCAGGCCCCGGGGACCCCGGGTCGCCCTGGGCCATCGGATCGGCGGACGGCGGCCACGACACAATCCACCCCGACCTCGGCACGCTGGCCGACTTCGACGCGTTCGTCGACCGGGCCGCGCAGCTCGGCCTGGAGGTCGCGCTCGACCTCGCGATCCAGGCCTCGCCGGACCACCCGTGGGTCACCGAGCACCCGGAATGGTTCATCAGCAGAGCCGACGGCTCGATCGCCTACGCGGAGAACCCGCCCAAGAAGTACCAGGACATCTACCCGGTCAACTTCGACAACGACCCCGAGGGAATCTACGCCGAGATCCTGCGGATCGTCCGGCACTGGATGAGCCACGGGATCAGGATCTTCCGGGTGGACAACCCGCACACCAAGCCGCTGTCATTCTGGGACCGGCTCCTCTCGGACATCGCCCGCAGCGACCCCGACGTGCTCTTCCTTTCCGAGGCCTTCACCAGGCCCGCGATGATGCGCACGCTCGCGGCGATCGGCTTCCACCAGTCCTACACGTACTTCACCTGGCGCAACTCCTCCTGGGAGCTGACCGAGTACCTGCGCGAGCTGGCCGGCCCGGCGGCCGCGTACATGCGGCCGAACTTCTTCGTCAACACCCAGGACATCCTGACCGAGTACCTGCAGCACGGCGGGCCGCCGGCGTTCCGGGTGCGCGCGGTGCTCGCCTCGATGCTGTCGCCGACCTGGGGCGTCTACTCGGGCTACGAGCTGTGCGAGAACGTCCCGCTGCTGCCGGGCAGCGAGGAGTACCTGGACTCGGAGAAGTACCAGTACCGGCCGCGGGACTGGGAGCACGCCGGCAGCATCCCTCCGCCGCAGGAGGACATCTCGCCGTTCATCACGCGCCTCAACCTGCTCCGCAGGGCACACCCTGCCCTGCATCTGCTTCGTAACCTGCGTTTTCATCACAGTGACCAGCCGGAGATACTCTGCTTCTCGAAGAGCACGACGCGTGACACGGTTCTCGTAGTGGTAAACCTCGACCCGCACCACCCCCGGGAGGCGACCGTCTGGCTCGACACGGCAGCTCTCGGCATAAACCCCCGCGAGGAGTTCGTTATTACCGACGAGCTGTCCGGCGAGTCCTACCGGTGGGGTCAGGCCAACTACGTGCGGCTTGACCCGGCCACCGCGCCGGCCCACATCTTCACCGTCAGTTCCGGTCCGCCGGTCTGACTCCCGCGGCGGGTAACAGTAGCCGAACATGTTACGAACAGCAGGCACACGAGACACAGAGTTCGAGCCACTCGGACCAGGAGACCGCGGGGAGACCGCAGTGGGGACACCGCCCAGGCCGGCGCCATTCGGCGCCGTAGGCCAGCCGCTGCCTGCGTTCCAGCCTGGCACGGCGGCCGCGCCCACGGAGCCGGTACCCGACTCCTTCTCGTTCGCCCAGCCCCGCGATCCGCAGTGGTACCAGCGCGCGGTCTTCTATGAGGTGCTGGTCCGCGGCTTCCACGACTCGAACGGCGACGGCACGGGCGACCTGCGCGGCCTCACGTCCCGGCTCGATTACCTGCAATGGCTGGGCATCGACTGCATCTGGCTGCTGCCCATTTACGAGTCGCCGCTGCGGGACGGCGGATACGACATCTCCGACTTCATGAAGATCCTCTCGGACTTCGGGAACATCGGGGATTTCGTCGAGCTGGTGGAGGCGGCTCACGAGCGCGGCATCCGGGTCATCGCCGACCTGGTGATGAACCACACAAGCGACCAGCACCCCTGGTTCCAGGCCTCGCGCAGCAACCCCGGCGGGCCGTTCGGCGACTTCTACGTCTGGTCCGATAACGACGACCGATACGCCGAGGCCCGGGTCATCTTTGTCGACCACGAGCAGTCCAACTGGACGTTCGACCAGGTTCGCGGCCAGTACTACTGGCACAGGTTCTTCTCCCACCAGCCGGACCTGAACTACGAGAACCCCAGGGTCCAGGAAGCCATGATCGAGGTGCTGCGGTTCTGGCTTGACCTCGGCATCGACGGGTTCCGGCTGGACGCCGTGCCCTACCTGTTCGAGCGGGAGGGCACCGACTGCGAGAACCTCAAGGAGACGCACGAGTACCTGAAGCGGGTCCGCGCCGAGGTGGACCGGCTCTACCCGGACCGCGTGCTGCTGGCCGAGGCCAACCAGTGGCCCACGGACGTGGTCGAGTACTTCGGTGATCCCGAGGTCGGCGGCGACGAGTGCCACATGGCGTTTCACTTCCCGCTCATGCCGCGCATCTTCATGGCGGTGCGCCGGGAGCAGCGCTACCCGATCTCCGAGATCCTGGCCCAGACGCCGTCGATTCCCTCGGGCTGCCAGTGGGGCATCTTCCTGCGCAACCACGACGAGCTGACGCTGGAGATGGTCGCCGACGACGAGCGCGACTACATGTACGCCGAGTACGCGCGCGACCCGCGGATGAAGGCCAACATCGGCATCAGGCGCAGGCTGGCCCCGCTGCTCGACAACGACCGCAACCAGCTCGAGCTGTTCACCGCGCTGCTGCTGTCCCTGCCGGGGTCGCCGGTGCTCTACTACGGCGACGAGATCGGGATGGGCGACAACATCTGGCTCGGTGACCGCGACGGGGTGCGCACGCCGATGCAGTGGACCTCGGACCGGAACGCCGGCTTCTCCGGTAGCGACCCGGCCCGGCTCTACCTGCCGCTGATCATGGACCCGATCTACGGCTACCAGGCGCTCAACGTGGAGGCGCAGGAGCGCAACGGCGGCTCGCTGCTGCACTGGACCAAGCGCATGATCGAGATCAGGAAGCGGCACCCGGTGTTCGGGCGCGGCCGCTACGAGGAGCTGAACTCCTCCAACCCGAGCGTGCTCGCGTTCGTGCGCGAGTACCAGCCGGGGCACGCCCGGGACCAGGACGGGGAGGAGACCGACACGATCCTGTGCGTCAACAATCTGTCCAGGTTCCCGCAGCCGGTCGAGCTTGACCTGCGCCGGTTCAAGGACATCACGCCGGTCGAGTGCATGGGAGGCGTGGTCTTCCCGCCGATCGGCGAGCTCACGTACCTGCTGACGCTGCCGGGCCACGGCTTCTACTGGTTCCTGCTCCCGCCGACCACCCAGGCCCGCACGTTACCCGCCACACCGATCCGGCCGCCGCTGCTGTATGACTGATCTAAGCCGTAACGGGCAGGGATCGTGGCGAGCCGGAGGGGCGCGGCGCCGCCTGGACTGAGGAGCGAGCGACGAAGGAGCGAACGACGAGGGAAGGCGGTGCCTCAAAGAGCGCCCCGTAGGCGAGCGGGAGATACGGTGCTACCGAGATGACCAGCGAGCTGCGGGGTAGGTGTGGAGTCATGACATTTGCGGACACGCTCGCAGCGTGGCTGCCCGCCCAGCGCTGGTACGCGGGCGCCGGCACGACGATCCGTGACCTCACGATCACTGCCGACACCACGCTGGCCGCCGGTGACCCCGAGCTGCGGCACCTGGTCGTCACCGTGTCACAGAACGGAGAGGCCGCCAGGATTCAGGTCCTGGTCGGCATCCGAGCGCAGGTGCCCGACTCGCTGCGGCACGCCGTCATCGGGCCGGCCGGACCCGGCGCGACCGCCTATGACGCGCTGCACGATCCCGCGCTCACCGCGATCCTGCTGCGCGGCATCTCCGAGCAGCTGACCGTCGGCCCGCTGCGCTTCGTCAGGGAGCCCGGCGC
>DASYXX010000402.1:0-5754 GCA_035934395.1 Streptosporangiaceae bacterium | reverse complement strand
GCGAACGACCGGGCGATCAGGGTCTTGCCCAGCCCGGGCAGGTCCTCGACCAGGACGTGGCCGCCCGCCAGGATGCCGATCATCACCAGCTCCAGGGCCCGGCGGTAGCCGACGACCGCCCGCTCGACCTCGTCGAGTACGGCGGCGCACCGCTGCGCGGTGTGCCCGGGCGTGCCCGCCCGGTCGTGAGCCTCGTGGTCGGTAGCACTGTGGTCAGTCACCGAGTCGCTCCAGTCGGTCGATGAGGCCGGCCAGGGTTCTCGGCGGGATGCCGGGCGTCCCGGCCGCCGTGGCCGGGGGCCGCTCCGGGTCGACCCAGTACCAGAGCCGCTCGTCGCCGGGGCGGGGGCACAGCAGCCTGCGCGCGGCGGCCGGATCGTCGCGCAGGCTGACCCCGTGATGCTCGGCGAGCCGCGCGGCCAGCAGGTGCTGCAGCGTGCCGCGCAGCTCCCCGTCGTACGCCGGGCCGGACCGCGTGCCGTCGACGAGCCCGGCGCGCTTGCGCCAGTAGCCGGTGAACGTGGCCGGGACGGCCTCGAGGTCCGGGGGCGGGTCATCGTCGTGGGCGCCGCGGGCCTGCGGCACGAGGCCGCGCATGAAGGCGAGCCCGGCCACGGCCGCGCCGGCCACCACCAGGGTCGTCCCGGCCAGCCCGGCGGCCGCGAACCCCGTGACGGCCGCGACCGCGACCACGACGGCCGCGATGACGATCTCCGGGATCGCTTCCCGCCACCCGTCCCGCGGTTCCTGCACTGTCTGGCCGCTCATGACGTGCCGGCCCGTCCTTCCGTGCTGCCTGCCCGCCTCGGCCCTCCGGACCGGGCCATGGGGTCGCCCAGGCTCTCGGCGAGTTCGCTGAGGGCCAGCTCCGCCGCGCCCCGCGCGGTCGGCGGCATGGGGTGGCTGGAGAACCGCGCCTCGTAGAACAGCGCGGTAAGCCAGGCCGCGGCGCCCCCGGTCACCAGGCCCCGGTCGGCCGCTCGGGCGAGCAGCTCGTCGGGAGTGTCCGCGACGGCCCTGGCCGTTCCCGCCCGGGCCAGGCTCTCCTCCATAGCCACGTAGCACGCGATGATCGCGGTCCTGGCGTCGTCGAGCCGGCGCAGCGCGCTCTGGCCGGACTCGACGGCCTCCAGCAGCTGGGACTCGTCGTCCCAGGCGGCGGCCTCGACGTCAGCGAGCGCGGCCCGCCAGCGCCAGCCGGCCCAGAACCCGCGGCCGAGCGGGATTATCCGCGCCAGCGCGTAGATCAGGGCGGCGGTCACCAGCACGCCGATTATGGCGACGATGAGCCAGCCGGCGATGTTGCCGCCGCCGGCCGCGTGCCCGACCCGGGGCAGGCCTGTGGTCGAGGTAGCCGGGTGCAGGCGCGGGCTCCGCAGGTGCACGTGCCTGCTCAGCAGGTACGCGGCCGGGATCGTGACGAGCCCGATGCCGACCACGTAGGTGAGCAGCCAGCGCAGCCGGGCGGCCAGCAGCGCGCCGCGCGGTGCCCGTGACCTGCGGACCGCGAGCGCCACGAGCAGGCAGGCCAGGACCGCCTCGAGGATCGCCCCGACCAGCAGGCCGTCGTGCCGGAACGGCCCGTCGAGCGCGGGCGGGCGCGTGTCGTCGCGGAGCCCGACCGCGACCACGGCGATCAGCGCGGCCGCCAGCGCTACGCGGGCCCAGCTTGACCCTCGGGCGTCGCCGCGCCGGCCGCCCGCCGTAGAGCGCTGCTGCGACATGCCGTCCAGTCCTTCGCGAGGGGCCGGGCCGCCGGACCCCGGCATCCGTCGCAAACCCTACCCCTCGGCTGGGCGGCCCGCGCGCCCCGCGGCCGTGGCGGGAGCGTCTCGCTGGGTGAGGTAGCGCTATGGATGGAGTCAACATCAGCCTTCCGGGTGACGACAGCGGGCCCGCGGGGCGGCACGCTAGGAGCGCAGCACGGCCGGCTGCGCCAAGCAGCAACGGGGGTTACCGCGCGGGCCCGGGCCCGCACATCAGGCGATTGTGAGGCCAAGTCACGTGAGCGCTCAACCGTTGGCGCCGGCGGAGGGCCCGCCCGCGGAACCGGATCCCGGGGCGGCGGTCATCCAGACCGCCGCGCTCACCAAGCGTTACCCGGGCGCGGTCACTGCGCTCGACGCGCTGACGGTGCGCGTCGAGCCGGGCATCACCGGGCTGGTAGGCGCCAACGGCGCAGGCAAGTCGACGCTGATCAAGATCCTGCTCGGCCTGCTCCAGCCGACCAGCGGCCAGGCCTGGGTGCTCGGCGGCGACTGCCTGCGCGACGCCGAGCGGATCCGGACGCTCACCGGCTACATGCCGGAACACGACTGCCTGCCGCCGGACGTCGCGGCCACCGAGTTCGTCACGCACCTCGGCCGGATGTCCGGGCTGCCTCCGACCGCGGCCAAGGAGCGGGCCGCCGAGTCGCTGCGCCACGTCGGGCTGTACGAGGAGCGCTACCGGCAGATCGGCACCTACTCAACCGGGATGAAGCAGCGGGTCAAGCTGGCCCAGGCGCTGGTCGGCGACCCGCGGCTGCTGCTGCTCGACGAGCCGACCGTCGGGCTCGACCCGGCCGGGCGCAACTCCATGCTGGAGCTGATCAGCCGGATCGGCGCCGAGTTCGGCATCTCCATCGTCGTGGCGTCGCACCTGCTCGGCGAGATCGAGCGGATCTGCGATCACCTGGTGGCGATCGAGAGCGGCCGGCTGCTGCGCGCGGACACCATGACCAGCATGACTCAGGCGAGCCAGGTGCTGCTTATCGAGGTCGACGAGGGCTCCGACCTGCTGCTCGCCGAGCTGGGGCAGCGCGGCCTCGAGCCCCGGGCGTACCAGCGGGCGCTGCTCGTCCGGCTCGAGGACGACGGAACCTACGACACGGTCCGCGACGCGGTCGCCGACCTCGGCCTTCCGCTCAACCGGCTGGAGCGGCGGCGGCGCCGGGTCGAGGAGCTGTTCCGGGACGAGCAGGCGGAGGAGGCTGCTCATGTCGGCTGAAACCGGGGTCATACACGACATCGGCTACCGCCGTTACACCGGGCGGCGGCTGGGCCGGGCCCAGATCATCCGCGCGCTGTACTGGCACAGCCTGCGCTCCGCGTTCGGGTTCGGGCGCGGCACCAAGGCCAAGATCGTGCCGGTGATCACCTTCGTGGTCATCTGCCTGCCCGCGGTGGTCAGCGCGGTCTCCGTGGCCAGGGGGAACGGCCGCCTCGTCCCCTACGACACGTACGCGTTCCAGCTGCGGGTCGTCGTCATGATCATCTACATCGCGGCGCAGGCGCCCGAGCTCGTCTCCCGCGACCTGCGCAGCCACGTCCTGCCGCTGTACTTCTGCCGGCCGCTGCGCCGCCTGGACTACCCGCTGGCCAAGCTCGCCGCGTTCATCACCGCCTGCCTGGCCATGATCGAGATCCCGTTGCTGCTGCTCTACATCGGCACGATCGCCCAGTCGCACGGCGGGAGCGCGGTCTGGCAGCAGACCAGGGCGCTCATCCCGGGCCTGCTCGTCGGGCTGATGTGGGCCGTGCTGCTCGCGGCGATCGGGCTCGCGCTCGCGTCGCTGAGCGGGCGACGGGCCTACGCCACCGGCGCGATCGCGATCTACTTCTTCCTCACGTTCATCCTGGCCGGGATCCTGATCTCGGTCACCCAGCAGAACGTCGTGCGCGCGGTGGCCGCGCCCCCGGGCGCTCCCCCCGGAGCTCCGCAGAAGTTTCAGCAGATCATCCAGGTGCCGACCACCGGCGCGCACCTGTCCGGCCTGGTGAGCCCGTTCACGACCCTCGACGGGGTGCGGGAGTGGCTCGGCGGCACGTCTCCCAGCCTGGTTCCCGGCGTGGGCCACTACGGCCCGCTCTACGGGGCGATGGTCCTCGTCCTGCTCGCGGCCAGCCTCGGCGGCCTGGTCGCCCGGTACCGGAAGGCCGGTGCCCTATGAGCACCATCGAGCTGCGCAACGTGTCCCGCTGGTACGGCAACGTGGTCGCGGTCAACGACATCACGATGACCATCGGCCCGGGAGTCACCGGCCTGCTCGGCCCGAACGGCGCGGGCAAGTCCACGCTGCTGCACCTGATCGCCGGCTTCCTGCCGCCGTCCCGGGGCGAGCTGACCGTCGGCGCCGTGGCCCCGTGGCGCAACCCGGAGATCTACCGCACGGTCGGGCTGGTGCCCGAGCGTGATTCCGTCTACGCGTTCCTCACCGGGCAGGAGTTCGTCCGCGCCACGGCGAAGCTGCACCAGCTCACCGACCCGCAGGCCGCGACCGCACGGGCGATCGCGATCGTGGACATGGCCGACGCGCAGGACCGCAAGATCTCGACGTACTCGAAGGGCATGCGGCAGCGGATCAAGGTCGCGGCCGCGCTGGTGCACGACCCGGAGCTGCTGCTGCTCGACGAGCCGTTCAACGGGATGGACCCGCGGCAGCGCCTGCACATGATGGACCTGCTGGCCAAGCTCGGCGCCGAGGGCCGCACGATCCTGCTCAGCTCGCACATCCTGGAGGAGGTCGAGCGGCTGGCCGGCACCATCCAGGTGATCGTGGCCGGGCGGCTCGCGGCCTCCGGTGACTTCCGCGCGATCAGGCGGCTGATGACCAGCAGGCCGCACGTGTTCCTGGTCCGCACGTCCGATGACCGGCTGCTCGGCTCGGCGCTGATCGGCAGCCCGGCCGTGACCGGGGTCGAGCTGACCAGCGGCGGCCTGCAGGTGCGGGCCTGCGATTACGGCAGGTTCAGCCGGGAGCTCGCGGCGGTCGCCCGGGACCGGGGGATCCGGCTGCGTGAGCTGCTGCCCGAGGACGAGTCGCTGGAAAGCGTCTTCGCCTACCTCGTCGAGTCCTGAACGGAGAAGGCTCCCATGGGCGTTCCGTATAACGGAGTCGTGGCCAGGATCACGCTCCGGGCGGTGTTCGGCCGCAAGCGCGCGCTGGTGTTCGCGCTCCCGTCGCTGATCCTGATCGTGGTCACGCTGGCGCTGAAGGCGGCGCACCCGCCCGGTGCCCCGTGGCCGGGCCACATCCTCGGCGACTTCGGGTTCTCGGTGATCCTCCCGCTGACCGCGCTCATCATCGGCACCAGCGTGCTCGGCGCGGAGATCGACGACGGGAGCATCGTTCACCTACTGGCCACCCCGGTGCGTCGCTCGTCGGTCATCGTGACCAAGTTCTGCGTCGGGGCTCTGCTGACCATGGCCTTCGTGGCCGTGCCCGAGCTGATTGCCGGGATCATCGCCAGCGGCGGAGCCGGCAAGCTCGCGTTCGGGCTGTTCGTGGGGGCACTGACCGGATCGGTGATCTACAACGCGCTGTTCGTCATGCTCTCCGTGCTCACCACCCGGGCGATCGCCGTCGGGCTGCTGTACGTCCTGATCTGGGAAGTGGTGCTCGGGAACTTCGTCAGCGGGGCGCGGCTGCTCTCGGTCGAGCAGTACTCGCTGGGCGTCGCCAACTCGATCGCGCACTACTCGGCGCTGAAAGCCGGTCTGTCGCTATCGACCGCGCTGATCATGGGCATGATCGTCACCGCGGTCACCCTGGTTCTGGCCACCCGCCGCCTGTCGGAGTTCTCCCTGAAGGGCGATGCGGTCTAACGCGGCGTGCCCGCATCGGGGCGGAACGCCGGCCCGTGGCCCGGGATGATCACCGTCGCGACGTCCAGGATCCGGCTCCGGCTGGCGGTCAGCGCCTGAGGGTCGGACGCCAGCGGATCCTCCGCCGGCCCGTCCGGGCCCCACCAGGCATGCGTGCACGCGTACACG
>DASYXX010000494.1:0-3420 GCA_035934395.1 Streptosporangiaceae bacterium | reverse complement strand
ATCTGCCGTCACTGTAGGCCTGCTCGATGTGCGCGAGTTCGGCTGCCCTGCCGGCCTTGTCGGCGAAAGCGCCGGGCGGCGCATTCTGGCAGAGGGCGATGATGTGCCTGCGCTGGAACCCGAACACCCGCCATGCGAGCGCATCGCCGACGCATTTGAGCTGGCGGACGAGCCGCTCGCACACGTCCCGCTCTAGCTGCCAGGTTTCCAAGCGAGAGGGATCCAGCCCGGACTGCGGGTCAGGTACGCCTCGCTGCGGTGGCTTCCCGTAGTCGCGCATCCGCTTGACGGCCTGGGCGGAAGCAGCCCGGGCTGTGTCTGCCGCATTGAGGTGGCTCAGCAGCACTTGCTGGAACTCGTAGCCGTCCTTGACATTCGCGCAGTCCCGTAGCTGCTGAATAAGGTCTGCCAGGACGGGCTGCGCGGCCAGGTGCCGCGGGTGGCGCAGCACCTCATCCGGCGACTGATCAAGGACGCTCACAGGCTTGAGTGTCCACCCCGGCTCGCCTCGGCGCGATGGGATTAGCACGCTGCTGGGTAGTCTGGCGGGCGTCCGGGCTCATACTGTGCCGAATATGTGCCGAGACTGCACGCAAGGCGGGGCCGCGGCGAGACGTATCGGCAGGTCAGGGGGTGTCTCCGTGGGCTGTGGCTGCCTGGTCTCATAATCCGCCGGTCGTGGGTTCGAGCCCCACCCGCCCCACCAGCGCAGACACCTGTGCCAGCCGCTTGCCTGCCTCGTGCAATGTGGCCAGCTTCTTGCTGTAGGAGAACCGGAGCTTCGAGTGGCCCAGTTCGGGTCGCGAGTAGAAGGAGGAGCCGGGGACGGCAGCCACCCTGGCCCGGCGTACGAGGGTATGCGCCGCAGCCACGTCATCGACGCCCAGGACCGACGCGTCGGTCATGACGTAGTAGGCGCCGGCGGGCGTGGTCGCGGGGAGGCCCGCCGTGGCCAGGATCTGGAGCATGAGGTCCCTGCGCTCGAGGTAACCGGCCGCGAGCTGCTGGTAATAGGAGTCGGGCAGCCTGAGCGCTACCGTCCCGGCTTCCTGCAGCGGGGTCGGCGCGCCCACGGTGACATAGTCGTGCACGCGGCGGATCGCATCGGTGAGGTCGGGCGGGGCGATCGCCCAGCCGACCCGCCAGCCGGTCACCGAGTAGGTCTTGGACAGGGCGCTGATCGTGATCGTGCGGTCTTCCATGCCGGGGATGGTCGCCATCGGGATGTGCCGGGCGCCGTCGTAGACGATGTGCTCATAGATCTCGTCGGTGATCGCGAGTACGCCGTGCTTGTCGCACAGCCGGGCTATCGCCGTCAGCTCCTCCCGGGTGAAGACCTTGCCGGTCGGGTTGCCGGGCGTGTTGAGCACGATGGCGCGGGTGCGGTTGCTGAAGGCTGCCGCCAGCTCGGTCTCGTCGAACGCCCAGTCTGGCTCGCGCAAGGTGACGTACCGAGGCGAGGCGCCGACAATGACCGCGGCCGCGCCGTAGTTCTCGTAGAAGGGCTCGAAGACGATCACTTCCTGGCCGGGGTCCAGGCACCCGATCATCGCCGTGATCATGGCTTCGGTGGCGCCGCAGGTCACGCAGATCTCTCGTTCCGGGTCGATGTGCATCCCGTAGCAGCGACGGTATTTCTCCGCTAGCGCCTGGCGGATGGATGGCTGGCCCCAGGTGATCGGGTACTGGTTGATGTCTGCCTCGATGGCAGTGAGGGCGGCATGCTTAACCTCTGCTGGCGCCGGAAAGTCGGGGAATCCCTGGGCCAGGTTGATGGCGTCATGCTCCAGCGCGAGCCTGGTCATCTCCCGGATCACCGACTCGGTCAGCCTCGCCGCCGTGGCCGACGCGCGGCGGGACTCGGGGCCGGGAACGTTGGAGATGCGTTCGTCTAGCACCCTGGCAAGGTATCGCGGGCTGCAACGAAGGCGTCAAGCCGCCTGCAACCCAGCCGTCCGGGTCGGTGGCGCACGCTCGTAGCCGTGCTGAGCCCGGATTTCGCGGTGCTGGCCGCGGTCTTGCCGCTCGCCGGTTTCGCGAGCTACCTTCGCGACACCCTGCGGGGCAAGACGCAGCCCAACAGGGTGAGCTGGTCGCTGTGGGCGACGGCCCCGCTCATCGCCTTCGCCGCCGAACTGGCCCAGCACACGAGCCTGAACGTCTCATTGCTCACGTTCGCCCTGGGTGCCGGGCCGGCGCTGATCCTGGCGGCCTCATTCGCGTGCCCCCGCGCCTACTGGGCACCAACCCGGCTCGACCTGGCGTGCGGCGCCGTCGCCCTCGCCGCGCTCATCGGGTGGGCGGTAACGCGCCGGGGTGACGTGGCCATCGCGCTCGCCATCACCGCGGACGCGCTTGCCGCCGTGCCGACGATCAGGAAAGCGTGGGCGCAGCCGGAGTCAGAAAGCATCGGCACCTACGCGGCCAGCGGCGCGGGCAGCGCGATCACGCTGCTGACCATCTCACGCTGGCGATTTGCCAGCTTCGCCTTCCCCCTCTACGTCACGGTCGTGTGCGGCGCCATCGCGGCCCTCATAGCCTTGCCGCACGCGCACGGGAGACCGGTCAGGCGGCTGTCCGGCCTCGCCTCCCGACCGATCCGGCTCGCCGCAGCCGGCGCCGCGGCGCTGGCCCTGCTGGGCGCCGCGGGCTTCACCGGGTACCAGATCCGCTCCGGCGCCACGGCCCTATCCCGCTCATCGCGCGCGGTCCCGGCCCTGCCGGTCACCGCGGCAACCGCCGGGGCGCCCGGGCAGCGAGTCCGGCTCCGACACCGGCACGCCCGGCCGACCGGGCAGCTCCCGGTGGCCGCGCCCCCTCCCGCACCTGTGCCGCCGCGGGCGAGCACCCCCGTCCCGTCGCCGTCGCGCACCAGGCGGCCGTCGCCCGCACCATCGCCGCGCCCGTCGCCCGATCCGCGGCCTTACCCGAGCCCGTCACCCGATCCGCCGCCCTACCCGAGCCCGTCACCGTCGCCAAGCACAAGCCCAGGCCCGTCGCCAAGCCCGGGCCCCTCGCCGACCGCGACGCCCACCCCGACCGCCACGCCACAGCCCACGCCGTACCCGACCCCCACCCCGTCAGCCAGTGAGACGTACCCCGCGCCGACGGCAACCCCCACCCCAGCGCACAACAGGAGCAGCCAGTGAGCGTGCCACGCGGAGAATTCAGCGCAGGAACATGGTCAGGCCGATTCAAGATCGTTGTCGCGGGTGGCTTCGGTGTGGGCAAGACCACGTTTGTGGGATCGGTGTCGGAGATCACGCCGCTGACCACCGAGATGGATTTCGGCCGGGTCACGCTGGACGCCGGGCTGATCTTGTACCTGTTCGGCACCCCGGGTCAGCACCGGTTCTGGTTCATGTGGGACGACCTGATCCATGGTGCGATCGGGGCGGTGGTGCTGGTGGATACCCGCAG
>DASYXX010000452.1:0-14702 GCA_035934395.1 Streptosporangiaceae bacterium | reverse complement strand
GCTGCACATCGGGCCGCAGCACGTCGTGCTCGAGACCGCCGCGATCGACCTGGCCGCCACGCTCGCCGGGACCGACCTGCTGCAGATGCAGACCTGGCACGTCATGTTCCTGGCCCGGGGCAAGGCCGGGCCCTTCCGCGCTGACGGCGAGGCGGTCCGCGGCGCGACCGGCAGGGTCGGCGTCCGCCTGACCCTCCACGACGAGGGCAACGACAACCGGATGGTGACGTCGGCTTCGGCGGTCTTCGAGGTCAGGGAGTGACCGCCCGGGTCCGCTAGCTGGATTTCTCATTCTCTGAGAGCATGTTTCTCAGCTGTGAGAGTATTGCTCTCGCACGTGTGTGGGGAACGGCGCGGGAGCGGTGACCTAGCGGTGAGGGCCGAGGACCAGTTGCACGTCGGCATCGTCGTCGACGACTTCGAAGCGGCGCTGGCCGATCTCTCTGCCATGTTCGGGTACGAATGGTCCGGCGAACTCGGCGGGCCCATCCAGGTCCGGAGCGAGCTGGTGAGCCGGATCACGCAACCGGGCCTGGAGCGGCAGTGGACCGGCGAGCCACAGACCGCGCGAGCCATTCGCCCGCGATGGCACCGAACGCGACGGGCCCGGCCAGCCGGCGACGATTTGGCGACGAACCCGCCATTTTCCGAACCGGCTTGACAGCGAGGAGAATAGTCTTCTCTGTCACACAGATCACAGCTTGCACACGGGAGAAGGGTCGTCATGGCTAACCCCGAGCGGCCAGGCCGCGCTGACCAGGACCAAGCCCCGCCGGTCCCCGCCGGGTCGGCCGCGGCGCCACCAGGGGATGGCCGGCCACGCAGGGCGCATCGCACCCGGTCGATCCGGGTGACGCTGGTCGCCCTGCTCCTCGTCCCGCTGCTGGCCCTCGTGGGGCTGTGGGCCTTCCTCGCCAGCCTCACCCTCGGCAACGCCCTGACCGCGCACCACAATAACCACATCACGGTCCAGGTCTCCCAGGCCGCTCGCGTGGCGCTGAACGCGGTGGGCGCCGAGCGCCAGGCGACGTTCCTCTGGCTGAGCAGCCCGCTCCGGCCGCCGGTAAGCCAGCTCGCCGCCAGTCGGCGGGCCGACGACGCCGCGATCGGCTTCTATGAGCGGAGCTCCGGGGCCGTGCCCGGTCAGGCGGCCGTGATCGCGGATCTGGGCAAGATCCCCGGCATCCGGAGCGCCATCGACTCCCGCGCGCTGAATGCGCCGGCGGCCTTCCAGGCGTACAGCGCCGTCGTCGACGGTCTGTTCAACGGTTATCTGACCAACCCGCAGTACGACACCTCGCTCTACAAGCAGACGCTCGCCGCGATCGACCTCGGCTGGGCCCTGGAGGAGCTCAGCCGTGAGGCAACCCTGGTCGCCGGCGCCGAGGTTGACCGCGGTCAGATGAGCCCTGCAGAAGGCGTGCTGTTCGCGAGGGCCGCGGGTGCCCAGAACCTGCTGGCCGGCACCGCGATCGCGGAGTTCAACGATCCGCTCCAGGCGACCCTGCAACGCCTCTACACCTCACCGCTGCATGCCCAACTTGCGGCCCTGGAGGACCGGATCGCCGGCACCGCTCGCGGCCAGGCGCTGACCCCGGCCACGCTCAAGGCCTGGGGGCCCGTGTCCGGCGCATTCCTGGGCCAGCTGCTGGCCGGGACGGTCGCCTCCGAGGGTCCGCTGGCCACCGAGGAAGGCCGGACGAGCAACAGGCTCTTCCTCGAGGCCGGCCTGGCGGGCGGGCTCGGCCTGCTCGCGGTGGTCGTGGCGGTGTTCCTCAGCGTCCGCTTCAGCCGTGGCATCCGCAGGGAGCTCACCGGGCTGCACGACGGCGCCGCGCGGATGGCCCACGAGCGGCTGCCGCGCGTGGTCGCGCGGCTGCGAGAAGGCGACGAGGTGGACGTGGCCGCGGAGTCGCCGCCGCTGGCCGTCGGCACGATCACCGAGATCGCCCGGGTGGCCGACGCCTTCTCCACGGTGCAGCGTACCGCCGTCGACGCGGCGGTGGGCCAGGCCAACCTGCGCAAGGGGGTCAACCAGGTCTTCCTCAACCTGTCGCTGCGCAACCAGTCGCTGCTGCACCGGCAGCTCGGCATGCTCGACACGATGGAGCGGGGCACCGACGACGCCGCCGTGCTGGCCGACCTGTTCCGCCTGGACCACCTGACCACCCGGATGCGCCGCCACGCCGAGGGCCTGATCATCTTGTCGGGGGCGACGCCGGGCCGCGGCTGGCGTGACCCGGTGCCGGTCCTGGACGTGCTGCGCGCCGCGATCGCCGAGGTCGAGGACTACGTCCGGGTGGACGTGGTCAGCGAGCCGCCCGACTCGGTGGTGGGCAGCGCGGTGAACGACGTGATTCACCTGATCGCCGAGCTGATCGAGAACGCCACCACGTTCTCGCCGCCGAACACGCGGGTGGAGGTGCGGGCGGAGGCCGTCGGCGTCGGGTTCGCGGTGGAGGTCGAGGACCGCGGGCTCGGCATGACCGCCGAGGAGCTGGCGGGCATCAACGCCAGGCTGACGAGGCCGCCCGAGTTCGACCTGGCCAACAGCGACCGGCTGGGCCTGTTCGTGGTCGGCCAGCTGGCCGTCCGGCATCAGATCAGGGTCTCGCTGCGGGAGTCCCATTACGGCGGCACGACCGCCATTGTGCTGCTGCCGCACAGCGTCATCGTCCGGGCGGGCGAGCCGGGCCCATCGGGCACGGTGGGCCAGCACGTCACGGTGAACGGGTCGCTGTACCCCCCGGCCGAGAGCGACCCGGTGGCGAACCGGGAACGGGCGTCGGCGTTCGGCCCGACCGGCCGGCACCGGTCCGACGCCCTGCCGGAGCCCCGTCCCGGGCTGAGTGCCGCGGGCACCGTCCGTCCGGCCGGGCCGCCCTGGAGCGACCTGGCCGGCGCGAGCGGCTTGTCCGCCGCGGCCCCCCGGGCCCCGCTGCCCGACCCGCTGCGGCCCGCGCCCGGCCAGGAGCCATCCCGGCAGCGCTTTGCCTGGGATTCTCTCGGTGCGGGGGCCTCGGAGCCGACGTCCGGGCGGTCAGGCACAGTGCCCCCGGGGCCCAGCACCGCGCCGCAGGCCGACCTGGATCAGATCCGGCGGTCGGCGGCCGAGGGCACGCACCGCGGCCTGCCGCGGCGGGTCAGGCAGGCCAGCCTCGCGCCGCAGCTTCGCGACCGGGGGGAGTCGGCCGCCGAGCCGGCCGGTGACAGCGCCTCGCGCTCACCCGAGGAGATGCGCAACATGATGGCTTCGCTCCAGGACGGATGGCAGCGCGGGCGGGTTGATCACCTGGATCACCTCGACGACGGGCCAGGGGACTGGCTGGGTGGCGGAAACGACGGCGGGGCCTCGTCATGACACAGGCAAACGCGGCCGGGCAGCTGGGCTGGCTGCTGGACAACCTCGTGGGACGGGTGCAGCACGTCCGGCAGGCGCTCGTGCTGTCCCGGGACGGCCTGGTGGTGGCGGCGTCGCAGAACGTGACCCGGGAGGACGGGGATCATCTGTCCGCCCTGGCCGCCGGCGTGCAGAGCCTGGCCCGGGGGGCCGGGCGGCAGTTCGCCGGCGGCGAGGTACGGCAGACCATCATCGAGATGGAGTCCGCGTTCCTGTTCATCATGGCGGCCGGGGAAGGCACCTGCCTCGCGGTGCTCAGCTCCGCCGACGCCAACGTCGGCGTCATGGCCTATGAGATGGCGATGCTGGTGCGCCGCATGGGCAAGCACCTCGCAGCACCGCCGCGAATCCGTGATCACGAAGCAGCCGCGGGGTGATCAGGCGTGTCGGGCAAGGAGGACAGATGGCTTGACCGGGAGGCGGGACCGGTCGTACGGCCGTACCTGGTGACCAAGGGCCGGACCATGACCGCCGCGGGCGGCATCGGCCTGATCGACGTCGTGACGGCCGTGATCGACCCGCAGCCCCCGGCGGGCCTGCGGCTGGGTCCCGAGTACCGGCAGCTGCTGGCCAGGTGCCGGCGGCCGGTCACCGTCGTGGACCTGGCGTCGGACGTCGACCTTCCGATCGGAGTGGTCCAGGTCCTGCTCGGCGACCTGAGCGAGTACGGGATCGTCCGCGTTCTCGCGACCCCGCGCGGGCCGGTCACCAACGAGCGTCTGCTCAGGGAGGTGCTGGATGGACTCCAGGCGCTCTTACCCGGCGGAGGCCTTCGCTGAGGTCATGCCCACGACCGCCAAGATCCTCATCGCCGGCGGGTTCGGGGCGGGCAAGACCACCCTGGTCGGCGCGATCAGCGAGATCCGGCCGCTGCGCACCGAGGAGACGCTCAGCGACCGGAGCGTCGGCGTGGATGACACCAGCGCAGTGGACCGGAAGACCACCACCACGGTCGCGATGGACTTCGGGCGGATCACGTTCCGCGCCGACCTGGTCCTCTACCTGTTCGGCACGCCCGGCCAGGAGCGCTTCTGGTTCATGTGGGACGAGCTCTCGCACGGCGCGATCGGCGCGGTGGTGCTGGCCGACACGCGGCGGCTGGCGGACAGCTTCGCGTCCGTCGATTACTTCGAGCAGCGCGGCACACCGTTCGTGGTGGGGGTCAACTGCTTCGACGGTGCCCCGCGCTACGAGCCCGGCGACATCCAGATCGCCCTCGACCTGGACCCGGGCGTGCCCGTGCTGCTCTGCGACGCGCGGCAGCGTGACTCGGTGAAGAAGGTGCTGATCGCCCTGGTCCGGCGTGTGCTCACCCAGGCTGTGCCAACCGCTCTAGCGTAGTA
Source organism: Streptosporangiaceae bacterium (assembly GCA_035934395.1). Taxonomy (GTDB): domain Bacteria; phylum Actinomycetota; class Actinomycetes; order Streptosporangiales; family Streptosporangiaceae; genus JASHPR01. Next base: position 9,959 of record DASYXX010000452.1, on the reverse strand, counting down.
GAGCGCTCGATCATCCCGACTCCGGACTCGCCGTCCCACGTGTAGCGCGCGAGAGCCTGCTGCAGCTGCAGCCCGCCCCCCACCTCTGGTGGCATCACGTGGAAGGTCGACGTCAGCGTCTCGGCACCGATCTCGATCGTTCCCCGCGCGGTTTCCAGCGCGAGCGAGACGTCTTCTCCGCGAGGAGTAAGGCTGCGCAGGAACGGCGCCCGCACCACGCGGGCGGGAATCAGCGCGCCGTCGCCGTCGAACACGTAACCCTCGTTGTAGGTGGGATGGCCGTCATCGTGCGGGGGGTAGACGATGCAGCCGAAACCGCGGCCGCCCGGGAACAGGCCCGCCTGCCACACGTGGCCCCGCAGTCTCGCCAGCCGCCGGATGCTCTGCCTGCGGATGCGGTTGGCCCCGCCGTCGAGGCGGTGCTGCTCGCCGCCGACGGTGATCGTCCCGCTGGCCCGGCAGAGCTGCTCGAACCGCCACGGGTAGCCCATCAGCCAGCCCTCTTCCTGCGTCGACAGGACGTGGCGCGCTTCTTCGCTTGTCGACCCGTTCTCCCACGGCGGCGCGGCCGGCCGGATGTCGATCTCGGCGCGAACCGGCAGCTGCTCTCCAGCGTCGGCACCGGGCATCCATCCCTCGATCTGCGCCTGCACGGTGGTCCCGACCGCGATCCCGTCGAGTGTCATCCGCAGGTGCCGGAAGGGTTCGATCATTTCGAACGACAGTGGTCCGGCGCCGAGGACGGCTGGGCGGCCGTCGGCTGCGATCGGGTCGTGCACCGGCCCGGGACCGAACACGTTGTAGACGCGTCCGTCGGCGAACGCGAGGTTGACCTGGATGTCGTGGGTCTCCCACTGGTCGGCGACCGCCTCGATGCCGATGCGGGGGATGCCGAACGTGCCGCTGTCATCCCAGATCCAGGCGTTGACCGACTCGCGCATCTCGGGATCGTCCGGCTGCTTCGCGAAGACGAACTCCCAGTCTGGATCGAGGCCGCCCGTCAGGTCGATGGTCATGAGGTGTGTCCCTTCGTGAACCGCGCGATGTAATCGGCGAACAACGGCCGGACCTTCTCCAGGTCGATGCCGAACTCGGCCGGGTCCGGATGCACGTTCTGCTCGCGAGACTCGGCGTTCTCGCGCCACCAGCGCCGCATGCCGGCCTCGAACTCCGGCGTGACCGGCTCGCCCAGCCAGGCATACAGCCGGCGAACCTCGCCGATCGGGTCGCGCTGGACCGCCCGGTGGTCCATGTCGAAGAACCGGTGCTCGTGGCCGGCGTCCCGGAACGCCAGCGCGCGCCGCATGGCCAGCGACCACTGCTCGATGTTGAGGCCGCCGAGGTAGCGCAGGTCGACGTCGTCGCTGAACATCCGGCCTACCTCGGCGTAGACGTCGGCCACGGAGACCATGACCTCGGCCGGGTCCCGGTGCGTCATCACGAAGCGCGCGTCCGGGAAGGCCCGGTCCAGGTGGTCGAGGAACAGCAGGTGGCTCGGGCACTTCAGGCGCCACGGCCGCGCCGGCGACCCCCACTGGAGCAGCTTCAGCGCCCGCCGCTCGTACCGGTAGGTCGGCGTGAGATCGGCGTCGTCGAGCAGCCAGTCCGAGTACGAAGGGACGTGAGCGAACGCCTGGAAGTAGTGCGACTTGAAGTCGAGCGCCATGAGGTCCTGGCATTCCATCGGACCCGTCGGCGTCGAGGGCACGAGCGCGGCCATGCGGGGCGCCAGCTCGTCCAGTATCCGTGCCTGCTCCTGCGCACGGGCGATCCGGGGATCGGGCCCGGCCACGGTCGCGGGCGGCGGGCACGGCTCACCCGACTCCCAGGTTCGCAGCGAACGCGCGGCGGGATCCTCCGCCAGCAGGAACGACAGCGCCGTCGAGCCGGTCCGGGGAAGGCCAAGGCCGATGAGCGGGCGCTCGATCGGCTCGGCGTCGATCTCCGGATGGCGGCGGTACCAGTCCTCGATTTCCAGCCGGTTCTTCAGCATCCTGATGATCAGCGTCCGCAACGTGAACTCGCCGGCGGCGTTCAGGCACGCCTCTTCGCGCAGGGCGCGGACGAGGCGTTCCAGCCCGTCGCGGAACGTGGGTTCCCCGAAGTCTTCGAGGCCGACTTCCGCGCGCGCCACGTCGAGCAGGTCGTCGACTCGGTCCATGGTCGCCCCCTATGGGCTCGCCCAGGGCTCTCGCCAACCCGTAATTCGTGGGAGTAAGCTTCCGCCAATATGGAAGCCGCGTCAACCCCTTCGAGGCGCCGTTACGACAGCCCGCTGCGACGCCAGCGCGCCGCGGAAACCCGCGAGCGGATCGTGTCGGCGGGTGCGACGCTTGCGCGGTCGTTCACGACCTGGGACTGGAAAGAGCTGACGTTCCGCGCGGTGGCCGACACCGCCGGCGTCAGCGAGAGCAGCGTCTACCGGCACTTCGCCAACGAGCGTGAGCTGCACGACGCGGTCATGCAACGGCTGGGGGAGCAGGCGGGCGTGACCTACGAGGGCGTGACCCTCGACCAGGTCGCCGGCGTCGCCGGCCGCGTGTTCGCGGCGATGTCGGGGTTCGCGGTGTCGGCGTGGGCCCCCCAGGTGGACGACCCGACGTTCACGACCATCGACCAGGTGCGCGGGCAGGCGCTTCGTGACGCGGTCGAGGTGGCGGCGCCGCACCGGTCGCCGCAGCAGCGTGACGCCGCGGCGGGCGTGCTCGATGTGCTGTGGAGCCCCGTCTCCCTGGAGCGCCTGATGGTGCAGTGGCGCATGAGCCCAGAGCAGGCGACCGAGGTGATCAAGTGGGCGATCGGGCTCGTCGTCGACAGCGTGCGCACCGCGGCCGCGCCCGAGGGCGGGCCGAGATCCACGAGAGGGAGGACAGCATGAAGTTCGGGATCCATCTCGGCACGGTCAACCCGCGCTTCTGGGGCGACGTCGCGGAAGAGGCGGACCGGCTCGGCTTCGAGTCGCTGTGGGTGCCTGAGCACGTCGTCGTCCCGCTGAGCGCGACCGGCAGCCCGCATCGCGGAGCCAACCACCCGCCGATCCCGTCCGACGTGCCGGTCTACGACGCGCTCGGCGTCCTGGCCCACCTGGCGGCGCGGACGTCGCAGATCCGGCTCGGAACGCACGTCTACAACATCGGCCTGCGCCACCCCTTCCTCACCGCGCGCGCGGCGACGACCGTCGACGTCCTGTCCGGAGGGCGGCTCAACCTCGGCATCGGCGCGAGCTGGCTGCGCAGCGAATGGGAGGCGATGGGGCTCGACTTCGACACGCGCGGCGCGCGCGTCGACGAGGCCATTCAGGTGTGCCGGCGGCTGTGGACCGATGCGGTCATCGAGCATCGCGGCACGTTCTTCGATTTCGGGCCCACCGCCTTCGAGCCCAAGCCGGTCCAGCGGCCGCTGGGCCTGCACATCGGGGGCGACGGCGCCGCGGCGCTGCGGCGCGCCGCCACGGTCGGGGCCGGCTGGATGCCCATGAACCACGGGCTTGCCGAGCTGCCGGGCTCGATCAAGCGGCTCAGCGAGCTGGCGAAATCGGCCGGCCGCACCGACCCGATCGAGATCACTGTCCCCGGCGACGTGGCCACCCCCGACGACCTGGCCGAGTACGCCCGGGTCGGCGTGACCCGCCTGATCGTGCGACCCTGGACCAGCTCACGCGCGGCCGTGGACGGCATGCGCCGGTTCGCTGACGCCTTCTTGTAGAACCGCGAGCGGAGGTCCTGGTGGGGTCGGATACGAGACGCGACCTGGCGGCGACCGTGCTCCCTCCGGACACCGTGGGCTTGCTGGAGGGCCTGACGACGACCCGGGCGATCCGTCGCTATCGCGACGAGCCGATTCCCCCTGAGGCGCTGCGGGCCATTCTGTTCGCGGGCACCCGCGCCCCGAGCGGCTCCAACAGGCAGCCGTTCCGGTTCCTCGTCCTGACCGACGGCCCTAACGCCCGGGCGGCGAAGATGCTGATCGGTAACGGCGCCCGGCGGGCGTGGGGTGCCAAGCGCGAGACGGATCGTTACGACAGCGGGTCGGGAACGGCTGCGGACTCTCCCAAGGCCCGCCTGGCCCGGACCATGCAGCAGTTCGTTGACGAGTTCGAGCGGGTGCCCGTGCTGATCTTGCCCTGCCTGCTCCGCTACCGCGAGCCGGTGCCCAGCGAGGGCGCGTCCGTCTACCCGGCGTGCCAGAACGTGCTGCTCGCAGCCCGTGCTCTCGGCTACGGCGGCGTCTTCACCGGCTGGAACTTCGTGGTGGACGCCGAGCTGCGCCAGCTGCTCGGCATTCCCGATGCCGCGTTCATCGCGGGCACCATTGCCCTGGGCAAGCCCGCCGGGCAGCACGGGCCGCTGCGCCGGCGGCCGATGGCCGAGCTTGTGTACGCGGACAGGTGGGGAGAGCCGCCGGACTGGGCCGTCGACCCGCCCGGCACCGCGTTCACCTCCGCCGGCCCGCCCCTGACCAGGTCCTGACCGGACAGCTCAGAGACTGGGCGCGGTGACGTCGATGACGACCTTGCCTACGGCCTGGCCGTCGGCGACGTGGCGCAGGGCGGCGGCCGCTTGGGCGAGGCCGAACGCGGCGCCGATGTGGGGCTGCGCCCGGCCCGAGGCGAGCAGGTCCAGGAGCTCGGCCTCGTCGCGGCGAACCTCGTCCGGTGCGTGGGCGGTGAAACCGCGGAACTCGAAGCCGAGGATGCGGCAGCCCTTGAGCAGCACGAGGTTGAGCGGGATCCGCGGGATGGCCCCCGACGCGTAGCCGACGGTCACGAACCGGCCGCCCCACCGCAGCGCCCGCAGGGCCGGCTCGGCGAGGTCGCCGCCCACCGGGTCGACGACCACGTCGGCTCCGTCGGGCAGGGCTTCCCGCAGGGCCTGGCGCAGGTTGCCCGACCGGTGATTGATCAGCCGGGTGGCGCCTTGCCCCGCGGCCGCCTCCAGCTTCTCGGCGGACGAGGCGACGGCGGTCACGGCGGCCCCCAGGACGGCGCCGAGCTGGACGGCGGCCAGGCCCACGCCGCCGCCGGCGCCGAGCACGACGAGTTCCTCGCCCGGCTGCACGGCGGCCACGGACCGCAGGACGTGGTAGGCGGTGCGGTGCGCCACCCCGAACGCGGCGGCCGAGCGGTCGTCGACGCCCGGCGGGATGCGGGTGACAGACGTGGCCGGCACGACCGCCTCCTCGGCGCAGGCGCCCACCATCATGGTCCCCATGACCCGGTCGCCGGCGGAGAAGGCCCCGTCGCCGGCCTCGGTCACCGTGCCCGCGAACTCGCTGCCGGGAACGAACGGGGTCGGCACGCTCACCTGGTACCTGTTGGCCACGATGAGCACGTCAGGGAAGTTGACGGACGCGACGCCGACCCGGACCCGGAGGTGGCCGGGGACGAGGGCCGGCGGCGGGATGTCCTCGACCCGGATCGCCTCGGGCGGCCCGTACTCGCGGCAGACCGCGGCGCGCATCATCCGGTGTAGCCGCTGGTCTCGGCCAGCTCGGCGGCGTCCCGCATGAGCTGCAGGACAACGGGCCCGAACCCGTCGAGCTTCGGGTCGCCCGCGGCGCGCTGGTACCCCTGCTCGAGCACGATGGCCAGCTTCCACCTCGCCAGCACGATGTAGTAGTCGATGTCGTCGACCTGGCGCCCGGAAGCGCTGGCGTAGTGGCCGAGCACCTCGGTGCGCGACGGCATGCCGGTCATATCGACATAGCCGCCGACGCTCCCCTCGCCTCCGCCGGTGTCCTCCGGCCAGGACTGCACGACCCAGGCGAGGTCGAGCTTGGGGTCACCGACAGTGCCCATCTCCCAGTCCACGATCGCGGCCAGCCGGGCCGGCGCGCCGTTACGGAACATGACGTTGGCGAACTGGTAGTCGCCGTGCATCAGCCCGGGGATGTAGTCGAGCGGCCGGCGGCTGCCCAGCCACGCCGCGGCCTCGTCGAAGCCGGGCAGCTCGCGGCCCTTGATCCGCTGGAGGAACGCGGTCCACCGGCCGACCTGGCGCTCGTGGAATCCCTCGGGGCGGCCGAGGTCGGCCAGGCCCCTGGCCCGCCAGTCGACCTTCGACAGCCGGGCGATGCCCTCGACCAGCTCGAAGGCGAGCCCGCGCCGCGCGGCGAGGTCGGTGTCGAACGGCGGCGGCCACTGCCGGCGCGTGGCCATCGGCGACCAGCCGTCCACGAAGCCCATCAGGTAGAACGTGCGCCCCAGCACGGTCGGGTCGGTGCACACCGCGATCGCCTCGGTGTGCGGGACATCGGTGCCGCCGAGCGCCTCGATGATCCGCCACTCGCGGAAGATCCCCGCGTCGCGGTCGGCGGGCGCCGGCGGCGGCGGGATCCGCATGGCGCAGTGCAGGTCGCCCCGGCGCAGCTCGTAGATCTCGTTCTGGCTGCCGCCGGAGATGTAGCGGTGCTCGAGCGGCGCCCCGGTCCCGAGCCCGCGGGAGTCCATCCAGGCGGTGAGCCTGCCGACGTCGGCGATCGTCGGTGCCGTCTCTTCCGTGCTCAATTGCGCGCCTCCGGCACGACGGTGTTACTCACAGGTTGCCCACCTCGTGGTCCAGGTAGGCGGCGTACTTGGCCCGGGCGGCGGCGAGCTTCTTCGGCAGGTGCTCGCTGGGCCACAGGTCGTCGCTGGGCTTGTAGTCGCGCAGCACCTGCCGGGCCACGGTCACCTTGTGCACCTCGGTGGGCCCGTCGGCCAGGCCGAGGACGCTCGCGCCCAGCATCATCTGGTGGAACGGCATCTCGTTGCTCACCCCGAGCGCCCCGTGCACCTGCAGCGCCCGCTGCGCGATGTCGTGCAGCACGCCGGGCATCAGCACCTTGATAGCCGCGATGTCCTTGCGGACCCTGCGGTAGTCCTTGTACTTGTCGATCGTCCACGCCGTGTAGAGGACGAACAGCCGGAACTGGGTGAGCTGCGCGTACGAGTCGGCGATGTAACCCTGGACGAACTGCTTCTCGGCCAGCGGGCCGCCCTGCGTCTCGCGGCTGAGCGCCCGCTCGCACATCATGTCGAGCGCCTTGCGCGACTGCCCGATCGTGCGCATGGCATGGTGGATGCGGCCGCCGCCGAGTCGGGTCTGGGCGATCGCGAAGGCCTGGTTCTCGTCGCCGAGCAGCGCGTCGGCCGGCAGCCGGACGCCAGAGTAGTGGATGAGGGCGTGCGAGCCCTCGCCCAGCGGATCGCCGGCCAGGCCCACGTCGCGCACGATCTCGATGCCGGGGGTGCTGGCGGGCACGAGGAACATCGACATGCCCCGGTAGGCGCTCACGTCGGGGTTCGTCACCGTCATCACGATGAAGAACGAGGCGGTCCGCGCGTTCGACGAGAAGAACTTCCAGCCGTCCAGCACCCAGTCCTCGCCGTCGCGGATGGCCCGGGTCTTGAACAAGGTCGGGTCGGCGCCCGCGTGCGGCTCGGTCATCGAGTAGCACGAGAACATCTCGCCGGCGAGCAGGGGGCGCAGGTACCGCTCCTTCTGCCCGGGCGTGCCGTAGTGGGCGATGATCTCGGCGTTGCCGGTGTCGGGCGCCTGGCACCCGAAGATCACCGGCGCCCAGCTCGAGCGGCCCAGGATCTCGTTCAGCAGGCACAGCTTGAGCTGCCCGTAGCCCTGGCCTCCGAGCTCGGGGCCGAGATGGGTCGCCCACAGCCCCTGCCTGCGCACCTCCTCCTTGAGCGGGTCGATGATCTTACGGAGCCTGTCGTCGGGGGGCGTGTAGACCAGCCCGGGGAACAGCAGGTCGAGCGGCTCGACCTCGTCGCGCACGAACTCGTCGGCCCAGTCCAGCTTCGCCTGGAACTCGGGGTCGGTCTCGAAGTCCCACGCCATCGCAACTCCTCAGTATCGGCCCGGGGAGGCGACCCCCCGGAACCCCCGGTGTGCCTTCGGCACGGTACGTTGCCGTGCCCGTCCCCGGCAGAATATAATTCTGCTGATGGAAAACACAATTCTGGAGAGCCAGAACGACGTTGCAGCGCGCATCGCCCAGCGGACGCTGGCCAAGCGGGGCGCGGACTACGCGAGCGAGATCCGCCGCCTCCTGGACGCCGCGCTCGAGGTCATGCGGCAGGGGGACACGGCCTACCGCCCGCGGGTCGCCGACATCGTGGCCGCGGCCGGGCTGTCCAACGAGGCCTTCTACCGGCACTTCCCGTCCAAGGACGCGCTGATCGCCGCGCTGCTCGAGGACGGCACCGAGCGGCTGGCGAGCTACGTCGCGCACCAGATGAGCAAGGAGCCGACCCCCGAGGGCAAGGTCCGCCGCTGGGTCGAGGGCGTCCTGTCCCAGACCCGCGAGGAGATCGCCGCGACCACGCTCGCCGTGCTCTGGAACAGCGGCAGCATCGGCGAGAGCCTCGGATCGGGGCGGCATTCGGCCAGCATTCCGATGGCCGCCCTGCTGCACGAGCCGTTCGCCCGCCTCGGCAGCGCCGATCCGGCGCTCGACGCGTCGCTCGCCGCCCACGCCACGCTCGGCAAGATCGCCGACTACCTGTGGCAGCGCGCCACGCCGAGCCCGGCCGAGATCGATCACATCACCGAGTTCTGCCTCCGGGCCATCGGTCCCCGGCGTCAGGGGACCGGCTCGTGACCGGGTCCCTGGTGCTCGTCGACGTCCAGGATCGCGTCGCGACGCTGACGCTCAACCGGCCGGAGGCCCGCAACGCGCTCAGCCGCGCGCTCACCCACGCGCTGTGGGACGCGGTCAAGGCCGCCGGGGACGCGCCGGACGTCGACGCGGTGATCCTGACCGGCGCCGATCCCGCGTTCTGCGCCGGGGTCGACCTCAAGGAGGCGTCGGGCGAGCGGCCCCCGACCGCGGCGCCCCGCGCATCCCAAGAAGGGCCCGGGCGCGACGGCAACGGCCTGTTCCGGTTCCTGCCGGTCATCGACAAGCCCGTGATCGGAGCCGTCAACGGCCCCGCGGTCACCGGCGGGCTGGAGGTGGCGCTGCAGTGCACGTTCCTCGTGGCCTCGGACCGGGCCGTGTTCGCCGACACCCACGCCCGCGTCGGCATCATGCCGGGGGGCGGCATAACCGTCCTGCTCGCGCAGTCCATCGGCCTGCGGCGAGCCATCGAGATGTCCCTCACCGGCAACTTCATGACCGCGGCGGAGGCACTCCGCCTCGGGCTGGTCAACCATGTCGTCCCGCACGAGGAACTGCTGCCGTTTGTGCGCAGCATCGCGGCCGACATCGTGAGCAACGATCAGCGTGGCGTCGGCCGGCTGCTGGAGCACTACCGCCAGGTGGCCAGCGCCGCCACCCTCGACGAGGCGCACCTCATCGAGGGCTACATGGCCGAGACCTGGGCGCCAGGGACGGGTGACGTCGCGGCCCGTCGCGCCGGAGTCACCGCGCGCGGCCGCTCGCAGCTCCAGACCTGACGATCTTCCTCCGTCCTCGGGTCGGCGTCGCTGCCGTCGCTCCGCGCTGATGACGCTTTAGATCACGAGGGAGTCGTGGCCTGCCCAGTAGCGCTCGCGGAGCAGGCGCTTGTAGAGCTTGCCGTTGTCGTCGCGGGGCAGCTCGTCGGTGAAGTCGACGGTGCGGGGGCATTTGTAGGTGGCGAGCTCGGCGCGGCAGAAGGCGAGCAGCTCGTCCGCGAGCCCGGGCCCGGCGGCCGCGGGGTCGGCGGGCTGCACGACGGCCTTGACCGCCTCACCCATCTCGGCGTCGGGCACGCCGATCACGGCGACGTCCGCGACCGCGGGGTGACCGGCCAGCACGTTCTCGGCCTCCTGGGGATAGATGTTCACGCCGCCAGAGATGATCATGTGTGCCTGGCGGTCGGTGAGGTAGAGGTAGCCGTCGTCGTCGAGGTAGCCGATGTCGCCCAGGGTCCGCCAGCCCCTGTCGTTGCTGATCGACGCGGTCTTGGCCGGGTCGTTGTGGTACTCGAACGGCCGCCCGCCCGCGAAGTACACCACGCCGGGCTGGCCGGGCGGCAG
>DASYXX010000415.1:0-2117 GCA_035934395.1 Streptosporangiaceae bacterium | reverse complement strand
GCTGCGCCCCGGTTGTCGGTGAACTCCGCGGGGTCCACCGCCAGCGTCCCCTCCTGAAGGGCCCAGTAGGTCCACATCGGCCGGGCCTCGTGCACGGGACTGCCAGGACGCATGACCGGGATCTGGCTGGGCAGGTCCAGCATCGCCCACAGGTCACGGATCCACGGTCCGGCCGCGACGATGAGCTGATCGCAGCGCACCTGACCCTGGTCGGTCTCCACCGCGGTGACCGCGCCGCCGCCGGTCTGCACGCCGGTGACGCGGACCCCCGGAACGATCCGGACGCCCTCGAACTCCGCCTTCGCGGCCAGACCGGCCAGCGAGCGCACGTTGTTGGCGTAGCCGCCCTTCTTCTCGTGCAAGATCACCGAGATGCCGCGAGCCTGCCAGTCGCCGAACATGTTGAGCATGTAGGCCTGGCAGTCGCGCTCACCCTCGATGAGCGCGGACGGGTACCCGATCGCCTGCTGCTCGGCGAAGATCTTCGCGACGTCGGAGTGCATCGCCTCCGGCGCGATCTGCATGTAACCGACCGGGTGGTAGGCGAACGCCTCGGGATCGGACTCCCACACGGCTACCGAGTGCGCCATGAGCTCGCGCATCGCGGGCTGGAAGTAGTTGTTGCGGATGACCCCGCAGGCGATCCCCGAGGCGCCGGCGCCGACGCCGCGCTTGTCGAGGACGAGGATGTCCTCGCCGCCGCCCCGGCCGCGGGACCTCAGTTCCCTGGCCAGATGCCACGCGGTGGAGAGCCCGTGAATCCCCGCGCCGATGACGACGTAACGGCTGGCGGTCGGGAGGGTCGGGTCGGTCATCGCTTCGCCCTTCTGCTGGTGGCGCCCGGGACGCTGGCCTGATACTATTTCCCTTAGGGAAATAGTATTCCAGATAGGACTATTCTACCGTGGCCCGAACCGGCAGGCCAGCGACCCGGCAGGTCGCTGCCGTGCAGCGGGCGATCGCCATACTGGACGAGCTCGCCGCGGCGCGCGGCGAGCTGGGGACCATGGAGATCCACCGCCGGACCGGCATCAACGTGAGCACGATCTCGCGGATACTGGCCACGCTGGCCGGCGGCGGCCTCGTCGACCACGTCACCTCGACCGGGCGCTACCGCCTCGGCGCCGGGGTGGTCCGGCTCGCCAACGCCGCCCGGCTGGACATCCGGTCGCTCGCCCGGCCCCACCTGGAGGAGGTCGGCCGGCACATCGCGGAGACCGTCACGTTGTCTGTTCCCGGTGAGCACGAGGCGTTCACGCTCGATTTCGTGCAGAGCCAGCTCACCGTGCGCAGCGTCGCGGAGGTGGGCCGGGTGAGCGTCGCACACGCGACCGCGGTGGGCAAGGTGTTCCTGGCGCACGGCGGCGCTCTGCCCGACGGCCCGCTGAGGGCGTTTACCGAGCGGACGATCGTGGACCGCGCCGTGCTCGAGGTCGAGGTCGCGACCACCAGAGACCGGGGCTGGGGCCAGGCGCTCGGCGAGCGGGAGGAGGACCTGAACGCGGTCGCCGCGCCGGTCCGCAGCCGCGCGGGTCAGCTGGTGGCGATCCTCGGCGTGCAGGGCCCGGCCGTCAGGTTCAGCCCGCGAGCCATGCGTACCGCCGTGGAACAGCTAACCGAGAAGGCCGCGCTGATCTCCCCGGCCCTGTGACCTACCCGCCTCTCCCCGGCTTCCCCTGCCCGCCCGCGCCTGGCGCAGGGTCCCGGCCGTTATCGCGGCTTGGCCCCGGCATCAGAACACCTTGAGCTTCCTGGCCACGGCCAGGTCGCGATCGCGGCCTGCGCCTGCGGGTGCCGCGCGCGGCGCATCGCGACCTGGGCGAGGATGGCAGGCGTGACAGCTGAGTACCGCCTCTACGCCGAGCTCGCGCCGTGGTGGCCGCTGATCTCGCCGCCCGAGGAGTACGCCCAGGAGGCGGCGTACCTGGCCGGCGTGCTGACCTCGGCGGCGCTGCCGGTGCGAGAGGTGCGAGAGGTGCTGGACCTGGGCAGCGGCGGCGGCCACGTCGCCGTGCACCTGAAGGAGCGGTTCGCCATGACGCTCGTGGACCTCTCCGAGGACATGCTCGCGGTGTCACGGCGGCTCAATCCTGGGTGCGCTCACATCCAGGGTGATA
>DASYXX010000414.1:0-13167 GCA_035934395.1 Streptosporangiaceae bacterium | reverse complement strand
TGCGCCATCGGTGCGACCGGAGCACGCTGTCGTGGTGGCCATGCAGGTAGGTCTCGGCGGCGCTCGGCATGCACCCATCATCCCGGCTCGTCGTCGCGGGTCAGCCACGCGAGCCCGCGCCAGCTCATCCTGTCACGGCGGTTCCAGGGGGCCGGGGTAGGCGGCCTCGGCCCGGCCCCCCAGCTTGCCGAGCTGGCGGCGGATCAGGAGCAGCGTGACGATGATGGCGACGACCGCGCCGATGCCCAGCACCAGGTTGATCGTGCCCGACGCCCGCTTGAGGGTGCTGCCGGCCAGGTAGGCGGCCCAGGTGTAGATGCCGGCCCAGATGATCCCGCCCGAGGCGTTCGCGGGCAGGAACCGCCGCCAGCGCATCTGGCTGGTCCCGGCCAGGAACGCCGCGTAGGTGCGCAGCACGGAGACGAACCGGCCGAAGAACACCACCTTCGGGCCGTGGCGGTCGAACAGGTAGCGGGCGATCTTCAGCTTCCTTTCATCGAGGCGCACCCTGCGCCCGTACCGGTAGGCCAGCCGGTACCCGCCCTTGTCGCCGATCCAGAAGCCGATGTTGTCCCCGACGATCGCCGCGGCCGACGCCACCACGAAGATCAGCCACGGGCTCAGCCGGTGGGTGGTCCCGGCGTAGGTACCCGCGGCGATCAGCGCGGTCTCGCCGGGCAGCGGCACGCCGAGGCTCTCGATCGCCACCAGCCCGAACACGGCCAGGTAGCCGTAGCTCGTGATCAGCCCGTCGATGCTCACGCCGGCCGACCTTCTCCGCCGCGCCGTCGGTACATCCCTGTAATCTACAACTGATGTAGAACTTCCTGGGACGCACCCCTTCGTCAGGAGCCTAGGTCCTCGACCGGCGGGCAGCCGGAGGCGGCCTGGTCGAGCCATTCACGCAGCGCGAGCGTCGCCTCGACGTCGTTGCGGTTGTAGGTGAGCAGCCAGTCGCGGGCCGAGCGGGCCGCGACCGGATCGCCGGGGTCGACGGCCTCGTCGTAGTGGATCATCGACTCGCCGCCGTCGGGGTCGTCCACCTGCCAGGTGAAGCCGCTGAGCGGGGCCACGTGCTTGAGCCCCGCCGGCGAGCCGGTCAGCAGCTGGGCCTCGAACACGCGGAGCAGGTCCACCCACTGCCCGGACCCGGTGAAGGCGGCGACCTCGTCCTCCAGGCCGGTGACGGCCGCGATGCGCCGCATCTGCGTGCTCTCGGCGGCGGCGTTGTAGCAGTAGGCCCGGAAGACCAGGCCGGCGCCGGCCGCGCGCCGGCGCAGCCCCGACAGCCACCGCCAGAATTCCGCGAACAAGCTGGCCTCGACGTCGGCGGTCATCGGCTCCCAGGTGCAGAACGGGTGATAGCCGGCGGGCGCGGCATCCCGGCCCGACCTGTCGGTGACCAGGGCGCCCCACAGGTAGACGCCATCCTCGACGTTCTCCATGTCGATGTCGACCTCGAGGTCGCCGCGGGGCACCTCGACCCGGGCCACGCCGCGGCGCCGGTAGGCGGGCGAGCGGCCGAGCGCGGCCCGGGCCCGGTCGATCTGCTCGGGGAGATCGCGCATCGGGCGGTCGCTGTAGGCGGCCGTGCGGGCGCACAGCACGCGGGCGTCGCCGAGAGTGCGGATGCCCGCGCGGGCGAGGCGGGCGAGCTGCGCTCGCCTGCGCTCCCCCAGGACCGTTGCGGTCGGCGTGTCGTCCGGCAGGGTGCCGAGCGCCGCGGTGATCGGCCGGAGGTCGACCTGGCCGGCGACCAGCGTGGCGGTCCGGTGGTCGAGCGCGGCCAGCTCGGACCGGCTGGTCACCCCGTGATCGCGGTGTATGCGCCACGCCCGCCAGCCCAGGTTCGGCAGCAGGCTCACGTCGCCGGAGCCTGCCGCGAGCTGCGGGCCGCACCACGACCACCAGGGGCACTCGGCGCACTCGGCGATCCGTACCGGCAGCACCAGGAGCCTGACGTCCGGATCGGCCAGGTGAGCGGCGGCGACGGCGAGGATGTCCAGGCGGAAGCCGAACTCGAAGTCGTACACCTCCATGGTCGAGCGCCGCTTCTGCCGCCCGGACGCCGACGGGGTCACCCAGCTCGGCGCGTCCAGGTCATACCAGGTGACGACGCCGTCGACGCCGATGATCCCGCCGACGCGGCCGCCGGGAGCGGCCAGGCCGGCGGCCTCGAGCATCCGCTGGTAGTGGGCGAGCTGGAGCAGGTCCTCCCGGCGCTTGCGGGCCGACGAGCCCGGGTCCTCCTCCGCCGCCTCCCAGGTCAGCCGGTCCAGGGACGAACAGCGCGCGGGCAGGCCGCCCGGCCCGGCGTCCAGGCAGCGGTGGTGCTTGATGTCCACCGCCCGGTAGCCGGAGCCGCCCGCCGCGGCGACCAGGAGGTCGGGCTCGCCCACCCGCCGCCCGGCGAGATCGGCGGGCAGCCGTCCCGCCACGACGAGCGGCGCTCCCTCGCGCATCGCGACGGCCGTCGCCGCCTCCCGCTCCGCCCGGTCCCCGGCGGCTACCACCTGCGCGTCCGGGTGCAGGGCGGCAAGCCGGGCCACCACCTCGGCCTCGAACCGCAGTCCCCGCGCGAACCTGCGCTCCAGCAGCCGCGACACGGGCAGCGGGTCGCACGGCCGGACGGCGTCCCACTGGGCCCGGACCGGGCACTGCTTGGCCACATAGCCGCCCTGCGGCGGTACGGCCGAGACGTCATAGCGGGTGCCCACAGGCCCGATGCTACGAACCGCCTCTTTGACGTCCTCCCCGCCATGAAGGGCGGGGATTCCTCCAGCGCGGCTCATGCCACGCTCCGGTGGGTTCCTGCTTCAGCGCCGCCCGCCACTCTGGTTGCCGACGCGACTTCCCCCAGCCACGACCGCTCCGGGGTGAGCCTGGCGAGGGTGATCACCCGGCGCTGCACCTCGGTGTCGCTGATCTTCTCCCCGCGAGCGTGGCATTCGTCGCGGACTCGCAGGCAGTCGTTGTAGACCACCCCGGCGCAGCCGGACGCCCGCGCCAGGGCTTGCTGCTGCCCCGGCGACGGGTAAAGACGGTACCGGTACCTGACCTGCACAGCACCAGACCATAGCTTCGGCCAGTGACAATCTGGCCAGTCAGCTGGTACGCCTGACTCGTGCGCTTGGAACTGCTAGGCGCCCAGGTCTTTGTTCTCGGGGACGAACTGGCTAGCGATGAACGTCGCCCCCTGCGGATCCTTGATCACCGCCATCCGGGTCCACGGGACATCGGAAGGCCCGCTAACGACCTGGCCGCCGAGTTCGCGCGACTTTGCCGCGGTTGACTCGGCGTCGTCGACAGCGAAGGTGACGCTCCAGTGTGCTGGGGTTGCGGAATCGTCAGCGGCGATCGGGTTGAGCGCGGCGACGACGTCGATGAAGCCCTCCGGGCCGCCCATCTGGGCTACCTGCTGGCGAAGGCCAGGGGTGCGCTCCTCAAGATGATCTCCATAACCCGGCAGTGTCCACATCTCACCATGCGGCAAGGCCAAGGTCCGCCAGCCGAACACGGTGCCATAGAACGCCTTCGCGGCCTGGGGGTCGCGGGTGGCGAGGCCGTTGAAGTTCAGCGCGCCGTGCTCGTTGACGATCTTGGCACCCTTGTGGCCTCTTGCCTCCCAGACGGAGAACACGGCTCCTTCGGGATCGGCAAGCACCGCCATCCGGCCCGCGTCCATCACGTCGAAGGGTGGCTGCACCACCTTGCCGCCGGCACCGGGAACCTTGGCGGCGGTCTCGTCGGCGCTTGCCACCCAGACGTAGGTGTTCCACATCGCCCCTGGCGGCGCGCCCTCGGGGGGCGAGCTAACCGCGGCGACATCGCCGCCGCGGATGCGGGCGATGAAATACTTGCCCGGCGACCCGGCGGGCATCATGTCCTCGAACTCCCAGCCGAAAAGGCCGCCGTAGAAGGCAAGGGCGGCGTCCGGGTCCGGCTGGCTGGTGTCCACCCAGCAGGGGACTCCGGGGATGTATCCGTCTCGCTCGGGCATGTGCCGTCTCCTCTCCCAGGTTCCGTCTCCCGGAACGAGATGACACTAATCCACGTTGACTCATATGCGGCGGCGGCTGGTGGTTCCGTGGGTGCTGGCCCGCCGGCGCGCCACGGCGGCACCCGCCAGACGTCCTTTGCTCATTTCTGATCCCCTAACGCCTGTCACAGTTCGACGACATAGGACTCACGGAAATCCGGGTTGATATTGCCTGGCCCGTCCCCCGCCCGGGGGTTGGAAGAGATCTGCGTGGTCCCGATCGTCACGTGGTGCGTCGTGTGGGCATGGCCGCACAGCCAGAGCCGCGGGCCGCATTCGGCTATCAAGGCGTCCATGTCGGATCCGGTCATGTGATACCACTCCGACTCCGGCTGGCCGCCCGCGCCCGTCCAGGGCCGCAAGGTCGGCCAGAAGTGAGTGCAGACGATCGTCTTCTCACGCTCCGCGCTGGATAGGCTCCGGAGCTGCCCTTCCAGGAAGGAGCGCGCCTGACGGTGCAGCTCGTTGGTGTCCGTCAAGGTGAGGAAGCGGTCCCCGAGCCGTATGTTGTCGACACCGAGAAGACCGTGCTCGGCGAGCATCCGGGTGTACCTGTCGATCTCGCCGTCGGCCACGTGCGACCACAGGGTCGACCCGATGACCCTCAGGCCGCCCGGCAGCTCAGCGACCTGGTCATCGAGGAACAGGGCGCCCGGAACGGCCTCCACCGCCGCCCGGTACTGCCCGCGCGACTCGTTCAGTTCCTGGTCGACGTACTCACCGTTCCCTGGGACCACGATGAGCTGCGTCCCGTCGGGCTGCGTCTGCCGGATGGACTTCAGCATCTCGCCGAGTTGATCCGGCAGGTAGTGGATGTCACCGCCGAGGAGTATCGCCTCGACACCGAGGTTTTCTGGCGGTATCCAGTAGGCCGGGGAAAGCCCTGACTTATAGAAAATGTCCGCGTAGAAGGCTATCTTGTGCGACTTCGAGGCCACTTCACCCTCCTTTGCTAGGCCTGATGGTCAGCCGTTGGCCAGGTCCGCGCTGACGCTTTCTGGCGCGGAGAGCCAGCCGGTATCGGAGGTGGGGACGGACTGGAGGAGCCTGATCGTGTAAGGGTCTCTGGGCGTCGTGAGGACGTGCTCGGTGGAACCGGATTCGACGACGCGGCCGCGGTACAGGACGTAGAGGTAGTCGGTGATCTGGCGGACGATGGACAGGTCGTGGGTGATGAACAGGTAGCCGATGCCCTGCTCGGCGCGGAGGGTGGCGAGCAGGTTGAGGATCTGGGCCTGGACGGAGACGTCGAGGGCGGAGACGGGCTCGTCGCAGATGAGGATCCGGGGGGTGACGGCCAGGGCGCGGGCGATGGCGACGCGCTGGCGCTCGCCGCCGGACAGGGCGACCGGTTTGCGGCGGGCGTAGCCGACGGGCAGGCCGACCGAGCGCAGGAGCTCGCCGACCCGGTCGTGGACGTTCCTGGCCTTGGGCTCGTGGGTGGTGATGGCCTCGCCGAGCGTTCCCCCGACGGTGCGCATGGGGTTGAGGCTGGAGTAGGGATCCTGGAAGACGATCTGGACGGTGGAGCGGAGTTTCCGCCGGTCCCTGCCGCTGAGGGTGGTCCAGTCGCTGGCAGGGATGCCGTCGATGGTGATCTGTCCGGTGGTGGCCCGGTCGAGGCCGACCAGCAGGCGGGCCAGGGTGGTCTTGCCGGACCCGGACTCGCCGACCAGGCCGACGCTCTCGCCCGCGCCGACGTCGATGGACACGCCGTCAAGCGCGGCCACGGTGCGAGTTCCGTTGCGGAAGATCTTGGTGACGTCGCGGAGCTGGATCAGCGCGGCGGCGGGCCGGTCTGCCGCGGCCGGGTGGGCGTCCTGGCCGGCGCGCTCACGGACGGCCGTCATCTCGGCGCGGATCTGCGGCAGCCGGGCGCAGGCGGACAGGCGGCCGGGGGCGACCTGGACGAGGGGCGGCGCGGCCCGCAGGCATTCGTCGGCCACCCAGCGGCAGCGGGGTGCGAACGTGCAGGTGCCGGCGACCTGGTCCGGAGCAGGGACGGCGCCCGCGATGGTCACCAGCTCGGCGACCTTGTGATCGGCGGGGGGCTCGGACAGCAGCAGGCCGTGGGTGTAGGGGTGCAGCGGCTCGGCCTCCAGCGCGTCGGCTGAGCCGGTCTCGACGAGCGACCCGGCGTAGAGCACGTAGATCCGCTCGCACATGGCGAAGGCGACGCGCAGGTCGTGGGTGATCAGGATCAGGGACATGCCGCGGGCCTGCTGGATGTCCTTGATGAGGGCGAGGATCTGCCGCTGGGTGGCCACGTCCAGCGCGGTGGACGGCTCGTCCGCGATCAGCACCCTGGGGTCGCGGGCCAGGGCGGCGGCGATCGCCACCCGCTGCCGCATCCCGCCGGAGAGCTGAAAGGGGTACCGGTCGGCCACGGTGGGGTCGGTGATGCCGACCTCGGCCAGCCGCCGTACCGCCTCGGCGCGCCGCTGCGCCCGGTCCAGCCGCTGGTGGCCGAAGGACTCGGCCAGGATGCGGCCGACGCGGGTGACCGGGTTGAGCATGGTGAACGGGTCCTGCAAGATCAGGCCGATCTGCCGGCCGCGGATTTGCTGCCACTGCCGCTCGGACGGGCCGAGCAGGCTGCGCCCTTCGTAGGTGACGTGCCCGGCGGCGGAGAGAGCCGGGGGAAGCAGGCCGGTGATGGCCCGGGCGGTCATCGACTTGCCCGACCCGGACTCCCCCACGATCCCGATCGTCTCTCCCGCCCCAAGCGACAGCGTGACCGAGGGCACGATCGTATCGGCGTCGCCCGGGCGGGCCCGCACGATCCGCAGGTCACGCACGTCCAGCACCGGCCCGGGCCCGCCCGAGGCGCGGCGGGCCGGGGCCGGGGCGGAGGTCATGGCCGGGCCGTCGTGGGTCATCGGGTCCTTCCCGGGAACGGGGGCGGAGGGAGCGCTGGCCGGGGTCACCGAGTGGCTCCGCGGCTGGATAGCTGCTCGTGGAGCCAGTCGCCGATCAGGTTGGCCGAGGTGGCGGTGAGCACGATCAGCGCCGCGGGGGCCAGCACCGCGACCGGGTTGGCGAACAGGTCCTGCTCGCCCTCGGCCAGCATCAGGCCCCAGTCGGGGGTACCCGGCGCGACGCCCAGGCCCAGGAACGACAGCGCGGCGATGAACCCGATCGACCCGGCGAAGTTTAGGAACGCGTTCGCCACCGCCACCGGGGACACGTTCGGCCAGACGTGGAAGATCATGATCCGCCAGTCCTTCACCCCCAGGACCCGGGCGGCCTCCACGTACGGGCGGGGCACCTGCTCCAGGGTGGTGGCGCGGACCACGCGGGTGTCGAACGGCACGGTCAGCACCAGCAGCAGCCCGACGGCCAGCCAGTACCCTCCGCCGGTCGCCCCCGCCACCACGATGATCACCAGCAGGCCCGGGACCGACCACATCAGGTCCACCCAGCGCATCACCACCGAGTCGGCCAGGCCGCCGCGGTACCCCGCCCACAGGCCCAGCAGGTTGCCGATCAGCATCGACCCGGCGGCGATGACCAGCGGTCCGGCCACCGCGGTGCGCGACCCGGCGATCAGCCGGGAGAACACGTCCCGGCCCAGCGAGTCGGTGCCCAGCCAGTGCGCGCCCCCCGGCGGGGCCAGCACCGCCGACAGGTTCTGCGCGTTCGGGTTCTGCGGCGCGATCAGCGACCCGAACACCGCCATCACCGCCACGCCCGCCACCACGGCGAAGCAGGCCCCGATCACCCAGGACCGGCGCCACCACTGCCGAGACGGGGCTGCCCGCGCCGGCGCGGGCGCGGCAACGACGGCGCTCATGACCGCCCCCGGCCCAGCCGGATCCGCGGGTCGGCGGCCACGTAGACCACGTCGGCGGCCAGGTTGGCCAGCACGATGATCACCGCGATCAGCATCGCCACCCCCTGCAGCATCGGCAGGTCCTTGGCCGTGGCCGACTGGACCAGCAGCTGCCCGATGCCCGGCACCGAGAACGTGTCCTCCACCAGCACCGCGCCAACGATCACGTACGACAAGATCACCCCGCTGATCGTCACCACCGGGATCAGCGCGTTGCGCAGCGCGTACCCGAACAGCACCCGCGAGCCCGACAGCCCACGGGCCCGGGCGAACGTCACGTAGTCCTGGTCCAGCACCCCGATCATCGCCGCCCTCGTGTGCTTGACCAGGTAGGCCATCCCGGTCAGCGCCAGCGCCACCGCCGGCAAGGTCAGGTGCCACAACTGATCCACGAACCCGCTCCCGGGCCCGGCCGCGGGGAACCAGTGCACCTGGATCGCGAACAGGTAGATCAGGAACACCCCGCCCACGAACGCCGGCGTCGACAGCGCCACCATCGCCGCCGCCACGATCCCCCGGTCCGCTAGCCGCCTGCGCCGCAGCGCCGCCACCATGCCTCCGCCCACCCCGAAGACCATGGTCAGCACGTATGCGTACAGGCCCAGGAACAACGTCGTCGGCAGCCGCGCCCGGATCTCATCGGTCACAGGCAGCGACGTCTGCACCGAGACGCCGAAATGCCCCTGCACCGCCTGGCCCGCCCAGAGCCAGTACTGCTCCCAGAACCCCTTATCCAGGTGGAACTCATGCCTGAGGAACGCCACCTCGGCCGGCGTCCGCGGATTAGTGCCCAGCAGCGTGTCCACCACATTCCCCGGCGAGATATACAACAGGCAGAACACCGCGAACGAGATCACCACGAGCAGCACGCCCAGAACCACCAGCCGCCGGCCGATAAACACCACCCACCCGCGACCAGACACCGCTCAGCCCACCGGCCTTAGGCCCAGCGCCCAGACGCCATCGCGCCAGTAGCCGCTGAAGGCGGGCCACGTGAACTTGGTGGACGCGAAGGTGACGTCCTGGAGGTAGAGCGGAACGTACGGGACGTCGGTAGCCAGCCGTTGCAGGAGACTCGTGTAGATCGTCAGGCGCTTGGCTGGGTCGGCGGTGGCGAGACCGGCCGCGATCAGGCTGTCGACCGCTGGCGGCGCGTAGTCGGCGACATTGAATCCGCCGGGCTTGAGGTTACTGCTGCCGAGGAACGTGTCATAGAAGCTGGGGTCCGGCGTGCAGGCGCCGGTCGTGGAGTAGATAGGCGGGCGCTTGTCGTCGGGCCCGCTGGCCACGGCGAACCAGGCGCTCTGGCCGATGTTCTTGATCTGTGCATTGATCCCGAGCTTCTTCAGCTCGGCGGCGATGACCTGATTGACGTTGATGAAGCTGCCGTAGTTGAAGGTGTCGAGCACCATGCTGAAACCATGCGGATAGGCCGATTCGGCCATCTCCCGCCTGGCCATGGCGAGGCTGAAGGGATAACTGGGCAGCGACCTGAGCGCCGAGTTCACCTGAGCCGACGAGCCGAGCGTTCCCAGCTGGCTCGGAGCGATGAGCGTGTACGTTGGCACCGCTGGAAAGCCGGTCACGGTGATGATGTCCGGCCGGTCGAGAGCGTAAGCAACGGCGCGGCGAATGTGGACATCACTCCACGGGGCAGTCTGCGTAGGCATGCTGAACCAGCCGGTCTGGCAGCTCGGCACGCTGGTCAGCCTGGCCCCGGATGTCGTCGCGAACGATCGGGCGTCCTCCACCTGGGGAACAAGGTCGAGCTCGCCGGAGCGGAGCGCGAGCGCCATGTTCGTCTCGTCGGAGAAGAACCTGACCGAGATGTGCTTGATCGGCACCTTCCCGCCCCAACAGTGCGAGTTGGCCGACAGCTCTATGCCCCGGGTCGGGTCGAAGCTGTTGATCTCCCAGGGGCCCGTCCCCATCACCAGCACTCCCGGCTGGCCAAAGGTCGGCACCGAGCCTTCATGTTCTCTGCTTCCGTGAGTGAGGTCGAGCGGTCACGCCGGCGAGGTCATGAGGGCCCGCGGCAAGCCGGGATCCTCGTGGGGGTCGTCGTTGACCAGCGTCTTTACCAGCGGGAACTCACATCCGGGACGCTACGTCGACGGAATTGCGTGCCGGATACAGCGGGATGAGCGGAGGGTGAACTTTCGGCCTGGGTTCCGTTGCTGGAACTACGTTCCATCGTCGGCCTGCGTGTCAGCCGGCAGGCACCTAGTTCCGCGTGGGGTAACCTCTGGGAGATGAGTTCCGACGCCGCTGTCCGGCCGCCGCGGGCGCCGGGAACCGTCGCCGAGATGGTCCGCGCCGCTTCCGGCTCGCTGCCCCCGGCCGAGGCCCGGGTCGCCCAGGCGCTGCTGACCCGCGGCGCCGACGTCGTCCACTCGTCGGTCACCGAGGTTGCGCTGGCGGCCGATACGGGCGTCGGCACCGTGGTCCGCGCCTGCCAGAGCCTTGGCTTCAAGGGCTTCCAGGCCGCCAAGATCGCCCTCGCCCAGGATCTCCTGCCGCTCGACGAGCGGCCGCGCACCGATGTCGCCGAGGGCGACAGCCCCGCGGAGGTGCTGGCCAAGCTCGCCGACGCCAGCGGCGATGCCCTGCGCCGCGCGGTGGCCAGCGTGGCCCCCGACGCCCTCGGCCGGGCGACCGAGCTGATCGCCGGCGCCCGTCGGGTGCTCTGCCTCGGCGTGGGGACCAGCGCCCCGCTCGCCCAGGACACCGCGTACCGGCTGGCCACGATCGGGATCGACGCCGACGCGCCGCCGGACGTCCACGTCCAGCACGTCCGCGCGCGCCTGCTCAAGGAGAACGACGTCGCGCTCGCCGTCAGCCACACCGGGGCGACCCAGGAAACACTCGGCGCGGTCCGCGGGGCCAGGGAGGCTGGTGCCGCGATCATCGCCATCACCAGCTTCAGCACCACGCCGCTGACCGAGCTCGCCGACGTGGCGCTGGTCGCCGGAGGACGCGAGACCAGGTACCGGGTCGAGGCGATGGCCAGCCGCCTCGCCCACCTCCTGGTCATCGACACGCTCTACACGAGCCTTGTCCTCGCCAGCCCGCGCCGCGCGCAGCCGGCCCAGCAGCTGACCGCCGATGTCCTCGCGGAGCACCGGTACTGACGGCCCCGCCACCCCAGGGCAGGCGAGCGGGGCACGGGCCGCGCGCTAGGCCGCGACTCCCCACAGTTCCTTGCTCGCCAGCCGGGCACCCTCGGCCATGGCGGCCAGCTTGGCCCAGGTGATCTTCGGGTCGACCGTGAGCACGTCGGCCAGGGTGGCGAAGCCGCAGTCGCTTCCGGCGATGATGTTGTTCCTGCCGACGACGCTCGCGTACCGCGTCAGGCGCTGGGCGACCAGCTCGGGATGCTCGATGAAATTCGTGGTGGAGTCGAGCACGCCGGGGATGAGGATCTTGCCGTCGGGCAGCTTGACCTCCTCGAACAGCTTCCACTCGTGCTCGTGGCGCGGGTTGGCGGCCTCGAAGGACACCGCGGCCGGCCGCGCGGCCAGGACCAGGTCGACGATGTCGGCCAGGGGTATGTCGGTGTGGTGGGGGCCCTCGCCGTTGCCCCAGCACAGGTGCAGGCGCATCCGGTCGGCGGGGATGTCGCGGGTGGCGTAGTCGAGCGCCTCGAGCCGCTCGGCCACGACGCGGCGATACTCGGGGACGGTGCGCTGGGGTTCCGTCACCCAGGCGCAGGCCAGGTCGGGGCAGTCCAGCTGCAGGACGATGCCCGCCTGGGCGATGGCGTCGTACTCGGTCTTCATCGCGTCGGCCAGGGCGAAAAGGTACTCCGTGGTGCTCCGGTAGTACCGGTTGGGGCTGTACATCTCGATAATGCCGGGCGATGCCGCCGTCATGAACGTGTCCGTCGCGCCGTCGCTACAGGCGCGGAGGTTCGCGATGTCGGTCTCGACCTGCGAGGTGTCCGCGTAGGCAACCGGCCCGTCGCAGGTGGGCGCCGGCACGACGGCCGACTTGAAGCGGGCTCGCATCACGCGGGTGAACTCGGGGAAGTCGTCATCCGCCCGCGGCTGTATCGGGGCGGGCTCCCCCCCGAAGCCCGACAGCCGCTCGATCACGTAGGTGGCGTAGCTCGGCTTACTGGACTCCCCGTCGTTGACGATGTCCACCCCGGCATCGAGCTGGCGCCGGACCGTCTCCGCCACCGCCGCCCGGACCGCGCCGGGGTCATGCCGGTCGTGCAGGGTGGCGGGCCGGGGCAGGCTGCCGGTGTGGGTGGTCAGGATCCGTTCCGTGCTGGTCCTCAACGTGCCTCCCGCCGTGCCTACCACCGAGATTGGAACCTATATCCAGTACTCTATGTGTGCGGAATTGCGTGCCGGGAGGCGGGCGAGCGAACACAGGATGAACTTTACGGTTGTCCCCTATCCTGGAAGTAAGTTCCAACACCGGCGCGGAGGAGCCGCCCGCCAGGGGATTCTTGTCCCTGGCCAGCCCATGAGATCCAGGCACGTGGCGGACGACAGGCATCGGGCCGGCGCCGGGCCGTTAAGGACCGCCATGCGCTAGCCGCCGGCGTTACCGCGAATCGGGAGCGTCACCTCGACCTGTCCGGGGCGGGCGGCCGTCGGCCCGGTGGCTGGCGGGGCCGGAAGCGGCGCTGCGTCATCGCGCTCGAGGAGTGGCACGCCCGGATTCTGGCTACGAGCTGGCGTCGGACGCGCAGCTCTACGAGCGCGGCGACCGGCTGTCGATCAACGAGCTCCCTCTCCGCTGGCCCACGGCGCCCACGCACCGCGCCCGGCTACCTTGATCGTTTCGACTTTTCCTTCGATTGGTACTCACATTCCAGGCATACGGGGCGCGCAAATGACCGGAACGAAGGACGAGTGGCGATGATCAAGGAAACTAGCGGAGGAGCGCTGGGCGCTTGACGATCATCGAGCGGGCCGGGGATCGTGGTCGAGGAGACCAAGGAGGGCGCTCGTTCGATGACCGAGGATTCCGGGCTGGCCGGGCTGCTGGCGCGGCGGCTGGAGGCGTTGTGGGGGGCGCCGGTCGAGATCACCGGCGTCCGGCAGCTGCCCGGCGGCGCGAGCCGGGAGAGCTGGGGCGCCGTGGCCCGGACCGCCGACGGCGCGGAGCGCCGCCTCATCCTGCTGCGCGACCCGGACGGCTCGGCCCGGCACGGCGACGTGGGGCTCCAGGCGGCGGCCATGACCGCCGCGAGGGCGGCAGGCGTCCCGGTACCCGAGGTCTACGACCACGGGGAGGAGGCCCTGGGCCCCGGCCGGCCCTATCTGCTGACCGAGCGGCTGGA
>DASYXX010000405.1:0-1882 GCA_035934395.1 Streptosporangiaceae bacterium | reverse complement strand
CGCTTGGCTCGGCGGGAACGTACGCCGAGTACGTGGCCGTTACCGAGGACGCGCCGCTGGCACGTGTCCCCGGTGGACTCGACGACGTTGTCGCGGCGGCGCTCCCGACGGCTGGTGGCGCCGGGCTCGCCTTGGTCGACTTGCTCGAGCCGCTCGCCGACAAGACGGTGCTGATCGTGGGTGCGGGCGGCGGCGTTGGCTCCTTCGCCACCCAGTTCGCCGCGAACGCCGGGGCGAGGGTGATCGCAAACGTGCGAGTCCAAGATGCGGAGCGCATGCGCGCGTACGGCGCTACTGAGACGATCGATTACGCAACGATCGACCCAGCCGACGCGGTACGACAGGCCCACCCGGAAGGCATCGATGTCCTCATCGATGTGGCGGACGCGGAAGCCCGCGGCTTTGCCGCGCTCGCCTCGCTGGTGAGACCGGGCGGTACCGCGGTGTCGACTAACTACGTCGCCGACGTAGAGGCCCTGCGTGTGGCCGGGATCACCGGCATCAACTTCGCCTTGCCGGCGTCCAGCGAACTCTTCGAACGGGTGGCAGACACCGTCGCCGACGCACGCATCGTCGCCCCGCCAATCACTCGTGTCTCCCTGGAAGAAGCGCCCGCTGCCCTGAACCCGGCGCAGGCCCGACCCGCGGGCGGCAAGACCGTGATCACGGTATGAGCCTCGACCGTTGAGTCACCAGCGCGGGCGGCGAAGCGCCGCCGCGGCCGACGGGCGCTGCCGGGGTGGGCTGCGCCTTGCAGTTGCCCAGCGGATCGGGCGATGGGTCAGCGGAGGTCTTTGCGGGAGGCGATGCCGAGTTTGGTGAACACGTTGCCCAAATGCCACTCGACGGTGCGGGGGCTGATGTACAGCCGGGTGGCGATCTCCTGGTTGGTGTGCCCGTCCCGGGCCAGCTTAGCGATCTGGGCCTCCTGGGCCGTGAGGTCGGTAAGGGTCTCCACTGTGCGCTTGCGCACGGTTTCCCCGGTGGCCAGCAGCTCGCGGCGGGCGCGTTCGGCGAACCCGTCCATGCCCATCGCGGTCAGCATCTGATAGGAGAGGCGAAGCTGCTCGCGGGCATCGATACGGCGATTTTCCCGGCGCAGCCATTCCCCGTACACCAGATGCGCGCGGGCCAGTTCGCCGCGCATCCGGGTAGGGCTGAGCCGCTCGATCGCCTCCCGGTACAGGCGGTCGGCGGCCTCGCCGTCGCTCAGCAGGGCCCGTGAACGCGCTTCGACCCCGAGCGCCCAGTCGGTGCCGCTGACACTGGTGGACTCCGTGAGCCGCCGCATCGCGGCGGTCCCGCGTTCGGGCGACCCGGCGCGGGCGGCCGCCTCGATCAGCTCTACCAGACCCCAGTTCGCTGTGCTCACCTCCGCGGGGTCGGCGCTGGCTTGTTCGGCGGCGGCCAGCGCACGGTCGTGGCAGCCAAGACCGTTGCTGAGCAGCGCGGTCGCCCAGTCGGCGACGCCGATCCCGTTACCCTCGCCGCGCACCGCCACTTCCTCCTTGGCGGCGCTGGCCAGCGCCGCCGTCTCGGCTTCGCGGCCCCGGAACGCGGCGAGGCCCAGGGCACCGTAGGGCGCGAGCCTCATGCCGGTCGCTTCTGCCGCAACCTGCACTTCCTCGACTAGTGACGCCGCGGCGGCCAGCTCACCAGCGAAGAAGAGCACGTGGGCGCGCATGCCGAGGGCGCCGGGCAGCTCGCTGAACGCGCCGGCTTCACGCGTCAGCTTGAGGTGCCGACGGGAGAACCTGTCCCACCGGTCGTAGTCCCACAGATGGCTGGCCGCGACGCAGCCCAGCCACAGCCAGCGAAGCTCCACCTCCGCGGACGTCTCCCGGTCGAAGGCGCTCAGCGCCCGCCGCAGGATGGGAGCTGC
>DASYXX010000404.1:0-1907 GCA_035934395.1 Streptosporangiaceae bacterium | reverse complement strand
CCGCCGCTGCCCGCGCCCGCTCCCGCCGAGGCGCGCCCCGCCTGCGGGGCCGCGGCCGCCTACCGGCTCATGCTGCTGCTCGACGACCAGCGCTCCCTGCTGCTGGAGTGGCTTCGCGCGGTTGCCGGGCGCGGCCTGCGGGTTCCCGCCGATCGGCTGCCGGAACTGCTCGAGGCCGCGACGGCGAACCAGGCCCTGCGCCGCGACGTGGAGCCGGTCCTGGGCGAGCGCGGGCCCTGGCTGGCCGCGCAGGTGCCCCGCTGGAGCTGGGCCGCGCCGCTGCCGGCCACCCGCGACGAGCGCGAGGCGCTCTGGCTGACCGGCACGCGCCCGCAGCGGCACCGCCTGTTCGCGCTGCTCCGCCGCACGCGGCCGGATGAGGCACGGCAGCTTCTGGAACGCGGGCTGGCGCGCGAGGAGGCCGCGGACCGCGCCTGGTTCATCGCCGCGCTCGGCGAGGGACTCGCCCCGGCGGACGAGCCGTTGCTGGAGGTCGCGCTCGACGACCGGCGCCAGGAGGTGCGGGCCGCGGCCGCCCGGCTGCTCGCGCGGCTGCCCGGCTCCGCGTTCGCCCAGCGGATGACCGACCGGACCGTCCCGCTGGTGCGCGTGGATGGCGGTGCCATCACCGTCGCGCTTCCCGATGACCTCGACGAGGCGGCGATTCGCGACGGAGTCATCCGCAGGCCCTCCAGCGGAACCGGCGAGCGAGCCTGGTGGCTGCACCAGCTCGTGGCGGCCACCCCGCTCTCGGCCTGGGACGTCGTGGGTCTCTCGCCCGAGCGGGCCGCGACGCTCCCGGTGACCGGGGACCTCGAGGTGCCGCTGCGCCGGGGGTTCGCCCATGCCGCCGACGCCCAGCGGGATCCGCGCTGGGCGACCGCCTTCCTCGACGTCAGCCCGCGGCTCGCCGAGCTCGCCGACCCCCGGCGGGCTGCGGTCGCCGGGCTCGAGCACCTGCGCGCGGGGGAGACCGGCATCGCGGATTCACTCCGGGCGCCCTGGCCGCGGGAGCTGAGCGAGGGCGCGCTCGGCCTGCTCGTCAGGCTCGCCGACCGAGAGGGTCGTCCCGCCGGGCAGTGGGCGCACCGGCTGATCGCCGAGCGGCTCGACCCGGCGCTGGCCGGCGAGGCCGCCCGGCGCCTGGAGAGCGTCGAGCCGCGCACCCCCCAGGCCCGCCAGGCCCGGGAACTGGTCCAGACCCTGTCCTTCCGCAGGGAAATGTACGAGGAGCTGAGTTGACGACGACAACACCAGGCAGCGGCGCGATCCTGCGGCCGCATGCCGAGCAGGTTTACGCGGCCGAGCTCGCGGCGCTCGCCGCGGCCGACGACCGGCCGCGCCCGCCGGGCTGGAGGCTGTCTCCATGGGCGGTGACGACCTACGTGCTCGGCGGCGACGCGGCCGGGACCGTGATCACGCCCAAGTACGTCGGCGAGCGGCGGCTGATCGAGGTCGCGGTCGCCACGCTCGCCACCGACCGGGCGCTGCTGCTCCTGGGCGTGCCGGGGACGGCGAAGACCTGGGTCTCCGAGCACCTGGCCGCGGCGATCTGCGGCGACTCGACCCTGCTGGTGCAGGGCACGTCCGGCACGAGCGAGGAGGCGATCCGCTACGGCTGGAACTACGCGCGGCTGATCGCTGACGGCCCTAGCGAGGCGGCGCTGGTGCCGAGCCCGGTCATGACGGCCATGCGCGAGGCGCGCCTGGTCCGGATCGAGGAGCTGACCAGGATCCCCTCGGACGTCCAGGACGCGCTGATCACCGTGCTGTCCGAGAAGACCCTGCCGGTTCCCGAGCTCGGGGCCGAGGTGCAGGCGTGCAAGGGTTTCAACGTGATCGCGACCGCGAACGACCGGGATCGCGGGGTGAACGAGCTGTCGAGCGCGCTGCGCCGCCGCTTCAAC
>DASYXX010000403.1:0-3168 GCA_035934395.1 Streptosporangiaceae bacterium | reverse complement strand
CACGCCAGGATGATGTGGAACCCCAGCGTGGTCGCCATCTGGGCGCGGGCGGGGACTACCTGCGCGGCAACCGAGGTCACGACGGCTGTGTTACCACAGATCGCCGCCCGTGAGCACGTAGATGAACGGCACCAGCGGGATAAGGCCGAAGACGGCCCACGCGACCTTCGCGCCCGCGCTGATGTCGGACCTGGTCGCCAGGTCGATCCACATGAGAATGACGGCGAGCGGATGGACCAGGCAGACGATCAGCTCGAGAAGCTTCTTCACATCGCCCGAATCTACCCGTCGGCCCGCCGGGCAACCTCATGGGTTAGAACGTGACCGCGGTGCTCAGGCTGAGGCCGCGGCGTCGGCTGCCAGCCGCGTGCGGAAGGAACGTAGATTTACAGGAAAATATCCAGCTCAGAAGGGGGCCGTTTATGGCGGCAGGAAACGGCGGCGCGGCAGGTCGGACCGCTCCTCCGGTGGGTACAGGGGGTCGTCCCCCCGGGTCAGCACTGTGGAACGGGTTCGCGAACATGGCCAGCCTCGCCGGGCGCGCGGTCACGATCGTGGGCGGGGAGGGCGCCACGGTGTTCGACGCGGCCGGGCGCCCGTACCTGGACGCGATCGCCAGCCTCTGGTACTCCAACGTCGGGCACGGGCGGGCGGAGCTGGGCGATGCCGCCGCGGCCCAGATGCGCCAGCTCGCCGCGTACCAGACGTTCGAGCCGTTCTCCAACCTGCCGGCCGAGGCCCTGGCCCGGCGGGTCGCCGGGCTGGCCCCGGTCCCGGACGCCAAGGTCTTCTTCACCCCGGGCGGCGGCTCGGACGCCATCGACACCGCGGCCAAGCTCGCGCGGGCGTACTGGCGCGCGGCGGGCCAGCCGGGCAAGCACGTCATCATCTCCCGGTCGCACGCCTACCACGGGATGAACGCCTACGGGACGTCGCTGGGCGGCATTCCCGCGAACACCGAGCCGTTCGGACCGCTGGTCTCGATGGTCGAGCGCGTGCCGTGGGACGACGCCGAGGCCCTGGAGAAGCTCGTCGAGCAGCTCGGCGCAGACCGTGTCGCCGCGTTCTTCTGCGAGCCGGTGATCGGCGCCGGGGGCGTGTACCCGCCGCCTCCCGGGTACCTGGAGCGGGCCCGCGAGATCTGCCGCGCCCGCGACGTGCTGTTCGTCGCCGACGAGGTGATCACCGGGTTCGGGCGGCTCGGCGCCTGGTTCGGCAGCGGGCGGTTCGCGCTCGAGCCCGACATGATCATCTCGGCTAAGGGGCTGACCTCGGGCTACGCGCCGCTCGGCGCGGTGATCATCGGGCCGAGGGTTGCTGAGCCGTTCTGGGCCGAGGGCTCGGCCGAGGTGTTCCGGCACGGGTACACCTACTCCGCGCACCCCACCGCGTGCGCGGTCGGCCTGGCGAACCTCGACCTCATCGAGCGCGAGCAGCTCATCGGCCGGGTCGCCGAGCTCGAGCCGGTGCTCGCGGAGGTGCTCGCGCCGCTCGCGGGCCACTCTCTCGTGGGTGAGGTGCGGGCGGGCACCGGCCTGCTCGCGGGGGTCGAGATCGCCGAGGACGCCCGCGCCGCGGACCCAGGCCTTCCCGCCCGCCTGATCACCGACATCCGCGACCGCGGCGTGATCACTCGCCTGCTGCGCGGCGTGGCCCTGCAGGTCTCCCCGCCGTTCATCGTGACCACGGCCGAGCTCGGGCGGATCGCCGAGACCTTCGCCGCCGCCCTCGACGACGCCGCCCGCCGCTGAAGCGTCTCCGCGCCCAATCCCATGATCGGGGAGACTTTTGGGCCGCATGTACGAAAAGTCTCCCCAATCATGGAATCCCGCTTACGGAGGCCGGCGCGGCGGGCGGTAATCCGCTTGAGCGGCCGGCCGGGGCGGGGGACGATGAGGGCCATGAGCTTCGCGGTCCGGCCGGTGGAGTCGGTGGCGGAGCTGGCCGAGCTGCGGGCGCGCCGTGGGCCGCGCCTGAGCTCGAGGTAGGTCGCTCGTGGACAGGGCCGGCGCCGAGGCCTGGATCCGTGGGCACGTCGCGCCGGCCGGCCCCATCGAGACGTTCCGTGAGAAGCCCTGGGCGACCGTGCTGCGGGTGCCGCTGCACCGGGGCAGTGCCTGGTTCAAGGCGTGCGGTCCGGCCCAGGCGTTCGAGCCGCGCCTGACCGCTCAGCTGTACGCGCGCTGGCCGGACCGGGTCCCCGAGGTACTCGGCCACGACGAGCGGCGGGCCTGGCTGCTCCTGGCCGACGCGGGCACGCAGGTCAGCGAGCTCGGGTTCGAGGCCTGGGCGCGGGGGATGGCGCGGGCGCTGCCGCTGTACGCCGAGCTGCAGCGCGGCGAGGCCGCGCACGCGCCCGAGCACCTCGCCCACGGGGTCCCGGACCTACGGCCGGCGACCTGGCCCGCGCGGTATGCGGACCTGCTCGGGCGCGACCTCCCGCTGACCGCCGACGAGCTGAGACGGCTCAGGCGGTTCGCCCCGCGCTTCGCCGGCCTGTGC
The DNA here is from genome assembly GCA_035934395.1 of Streptosporangiaceae bacterium. Lineage (GTDB taxonomy): Bacteria > Actinomycetota > Actinomycetes > Streptosporangiales > Streptosporangiaceae > JASHPR01. The sequence goes on along the minus strand of DASYXX010000403.1, from coordinate 666 downwards.
GCGCAGCTCGCCACCTGCGGCGTTCCGGAGAGCATCCAGCACGACGACCTGCACACCTCCAGCCTGTACCGGCGGGAAGGCCGGCTGCGCGTGCTCGACTGGGGCGATGCGTCGGTCTCGCACCCGTTCGCCTCGCTCGTGGTCACGTTCCGGTTCCTCGAGGAGATCGGCAGGCTGCCGCCCGGCGACCGCTGGCACGCGCGGCTGCGCGATGCCTACCTAGAGCCCTGGGGCCCAGGCCTGGCCGGGGCGTTCGAGACCGCGATCCGGGCCGGCGCGTTCGCGCACGCCTTCGCCTGGGCCCGGCAACGGGACGCGCTGCCGCCCGAGGCTCGGCCCGACTTCGACAAGTGGTTCGCGGTCATCCTCCGCCGCGCCATCGCCCGCACGGCCGCGTAGGACGGGGGCGGCCGCGGCGGCCGCGGCGGCCGCGGCGGTAGCCTCAGGGGTGACCGTGCCGACCTTCGACCGGGAGCAGACCGGCATGAGCCTCTTCCAGCGAGCGCACGACATACTCCAGGCCAAGGCCAACAAGGCGCTTGACGCCGCCGAGAAGCCCGACGAGATGCTCGACCTGTCCTACGAGCAGATGCTCGACCAGATCACCCAGGTCCGCCGCGGGCTGGTGAGCATCGCCGCGTCCCGCAAGCAGATCGAGCTGCAGGA
>DASYXX010000384.1:0-9468 GCA_035934395.1 Streptosporangiaceae bacterium | reverse complement strand
GATGGTGACCATGCGCGACCGGATCCTGGTCGAGGCCCGGGCCAAGGGGCTCGACGTCGGCGCGATGCTGCACCGGCCGTTCCGCCAGCTGTTCAAGGTCGACGTGGTGGTCTCGGCCATCGCGGTGTCCCTGATGCTGCTGATCTACTACACCGCGGTCGCGTTCGGGCTGATCTACCTGGCGACCGTGTTCGGGTTCTCCACGAAGAACGCCAACGGCCTGCTGAACTGGAACTGGGGGTTCAACGTCATCGGGGTGATCTTGGTCGGCATGCTGTCCGACCTGCTCCGGGTGCGCAAGCCGTTCATGGTGGTCGGCGGCGTCGGCGCCGCGATCATGACCGTGATCTACCTGAATCAGGCCGGCCACCACCCCGGCTACTACACGCTCGCGCTGATCGTGGCCTTGCTGTCCCTGTTCATCGGGATCGCCTACACCCCGTGGCTGGCCAGCTTCACCGAGACCGTCGAGGCCCGCAACCCGGCGCTGACCGCCACCGGGCTGGCGATCTGGGGGTGGATCATCCGGTTCGTGGTCTTCGCCGCGTTCCTGATCGTCCCGCACGTGATCACGTCGGTCTCCCCGCTGGTCGACTACGGGCAGACCGCGCAGGCCTACCAGGCCCAGTACTCCAGCCAGATCGCGTTCGCGCAGAGCCATCCCGCCATCATCGCCACCGCGCAGAAGTACAAACCCCAGCTCCTCATCGAGCAGAGCCTGGCGCCCGAGTTCGCCGTGCTGCAAGCACACCAGGCCCTGTTCACCAGGCTGGCCACGTACAGCAACCCGGCCAAGATCCCGCCCAGGCTGCTCAGCCAGGCCCTCGCCGCCGCCGGAGGGGGCGCCAAGGGCCTAGCCATCCTGGAGAGCATCCAGGCCAACAAGGCGAACATCCAGAAGGTGGCCGCCGTCCAGTCTCAGCTGCTGCCGCTGCAGCCGTACGCGGCCCAGCTCACCGCGCTGTCCAAGGTGCCGCCGTCCGTGCTGTCGTTCCTGCAGGCGCACGGCCCGACCGTGCTGGCCGCCCAGGCGCGCGCCCCGAACGAGTGGAAGCGCTGGTACTGGGCGTGCTTCGGCGGGATCGTCTTCTTCCTGCTGTGCATCCCGCTGCTGCACGGCCGCTGGCGGCCCTCCGATGCCCGCCGCGACGAGGAGGAGCACGAGGCCGTCACCCGGGCGGAGCTGGCCAAGCTCAACGCCTGACCCCGGCAGGGGCTGGCCCGGGACCGGCTTCCGGGCCAGCTGTGCTGGCCCGGGGGACGACCACCGGACCCCCGCGTGCCGTCCTCTCGGGCTGACCTCCGGCCGGCCGTCGCGGTCGTCGGCCCAGCCTCGCTAGCCGGGCTCGGCCAGGCCCCGGGCGGGTCGGCGGATCTTCGCGGCGAACAGGTCGCGGATGCTCACAATGCCGCAAACCTCACGACCATCCAGCACCGGCAGGTGTCGGAAGCCGTTGAGAAGCATGATCTGCGCGGCTTCCTCGGCGGACGTGTCCGGGCTCGCGGAGTGCGGGTCCGGGGACATCCACTTCGCGACCAGCGAGACCGACAGGTCTTCGCCGGAGGCGGCCGCGCGCAGCACGTCACGCTCGGTCAGGATGCCCGCCAGGAACGTTCCCTGCATCACCACGACCGAGCCGACCCGGGCGCGCACCATTCCGGCCGCCGCCTCCGTCACCGTGGTGTCCGGCCCGGCGACCACCACGCTGGTGTTCATCAGGTCCCTGAGATTCGCCATCGCTTCCTCAAGCGCCGTCGGTGGGTGTCACCCGCTGTCACCGATCTCATCGAGCTCCGGGTCCCGGTGCGGGCTGGACGGCCCGGCCATCTCCTCCGAGAGCATGCGCCACAGCGAGCCGGCCCAGGCGGACACGTCCGGCCACCTCTTCCAGAACACCTGCAGCGTGGTCTCATCGAAGTGGGCATGCGCCTGCTCTGGGGTGAGGCCGCGCGTCACCTCGTCGAGGTCGTGCACCAGGTCGAGGAACCGGTCGCCGACATCTTTCATGAGATCACCTCTCAGCGAGTCTAGGCGCGCAGTGCGCCCGAGCGAAGGCCTGCCGGCCACAGCCGCCGCGGCCGAATTGACTGTGCTTGCTAAACGCCTCCGGGGGCGCCTTTGAGACACCGCCTTCCCTCGTCGCTCGCTCCTTCGTCGCTCGCTCCTCCGTCCAGGCGGCGCCGCGCCCCCTTCGGCTCGAAATTCGCGATCGGTCGGCCCGGCGCCTCTAGAGTTGTCGTTCGTGGCGGGACAGCAGTGGCAGCAGAACCTCGATCCGGGGTGGGCCGAGGCGCTGGAGCCGGTCGCCGGGCGCATCGAGGCCATGGGCAACTTCCTGCGGGCGGAGATCGCGGCGGGCCGGCGGTACCTGCCCGCGGGCGAAAACGTGCTGCGGGCCTTCCGGCAGCCGTTCGCCGCCGTGCGGGTGCTGATCATGGGACAGGACCCGTATCCGACGCCCGGCCATCCGGTTGGGCTGAGCTTCTCGGTGGCACCGGAGGTCCGCAGGCTGCCGGGCAGCCTGGTGAACATCTTCCGCGAGTACCGCGACGACCTCGGGTACCCGATGCCCGCCACCGGCGATCTCAGCCCGTGGAGCGAGCGAGGCGTGATGCTGCTGAACCGCGTTCTGACCGTGCAGCCCGGCCGGCCGGGCTCGCATCGGGGCCAGGGCTGGGAGGAGGTCACCGAGCAGGCGATCCGGGCGCTGGCCGCCCGCGAGGCGCCGCTCGTTGCCATCCTGTGGGGCCGCGACGCCCGCGGCCTGGCGCCTCTGCTGGCCGGCGTTCCGAGCATCGAATCGGCTCACCCGAGCCCGAACTCCGCTGACCGCGGCTTCTTCGGCTCGCGGCCGTTCAGCCGCGCCAACGAGCTGCTCGAGCGGCAGGGCGCGGCGCCCGTCGACTGGAAGCTGCCGTAGCGGGCCCCGCGCGGCCAGTCGGGCACCCCAGGTTAGCGGAGATAGCACCGAATGAACCTTGGCGGACCTTCAGTCGTTATCAATGTGCGGTCTGGCTAACGCCCAGCTTCATATGTTTCTGTACCATCGGGGCTACCGGCCAGGCGCCGCGTCAGCGCGCGGCGGCGGCCGGAGCGGCCAGAGAGCGGGGCTCAGGCTGCCCTAGGGAGGGGTCATGGCGATCGGCTTCGGCCAGGCGCTTACCGGCGACGGTGAGACGAGGGTGCGAAGAGCGGCCACCGATGCGGTCAGCGCGGCCGCCCCGATGCAGATGAGCTGCCGTTTCTCCGCGGACGGCCGTGCCGTGATCGCGCTTCGCGGCGAGCTGGACCTGGCCACGGTGGACCGCGTGGTCCGTTACGTCAGCGACGTCATAGACCGCCACGACGGGCCGGTCAGCGCGGACCTGCACGGTGTGGCCTTCTGTGACGCCTGTGGCCTCGGCGCCCTGATCCGGATCGCCGCCTACGCCGAGCGGGCGGGCCGCCGGCTCGAGCTGCTCCGGCCGTCCCGGGCCCTCATCAGGATCATGCGGATCACCGGCGTCGACCAGCTGCTGCTCGCGCCCGCCCAGGCCGGCTGAGCGCCGCTGTGCCTCGCGGCTCGCCGTCCGGGCCCCACCCGCCTCCCCTGCCCCCTTCACTGGCGCCCCTCCGGCTCGCTCGCCTGGTCCCGGCGCGCTCCCGCATCCGGCCGCGGTTAGTCTGTGCTAGATGTCCGCTCGATGCCCGTATCGGGCACCCTGCGGCACGAGCCTGAGCCCGCGACAGCCGGAGAGGACCGTGACGTACGAGATTCCCGTGGTCGACCTTGGCGCCGCGCTGGGCGACAACACCCCGCCCGCACTGCTGGACCAGGTCCGGTCGGCGGTCGAGCGGTTCGGGGTCGTCCAGGTCGTGCGGCACGGCGTGGATCCCGGCCTGATCGAGGAGTTCAACCGGCATGCCGCCGGCCTGCTGGCCAGGCCGCGCGCGGCGAAGGCCAGGCTGGCCAGCCCGACCGGCCATCCTTACCGCGGCTGGCGGCAGTGGCCGGACGACTTCGGCCGACTGGAGCTCGAGCGCTTCATGGTGGCGCAGTTCGACACGCCCGAGGACGCCCGGGCCGCCGGGGTCCCCGAGCAGTACCTCGGCCTGTACGCCCACGCGAACGTGTGGCCGCCGGACGACCCGGGCATGCGCGAGGTGACGTTCCGCTACATCGACGCCTCCCGGCGCCTCGCCGAGCGGATGCTCGGGCTCTACGCCCGCGCCGCGGGCGCGCCGGCGGGCACGTTCTCCCTCGGGTCGCTCCCGCACCTGAGGCTGACCGTCAACGACTATCCGACCTGGTCCTACCCGGATGCCGCGGACCCGGCGGGCCCCGCGGCCGATTCCGACGAGGACAAGCTGCTGCTGCTCGAGCACGCCGACGACTCGGCGGTGACCGTGCTGGGCCAGGCCGGAGACTACGAGGGACTCCAGGTCCAGATGCCTGATGGCGCCTGGCTGCCGGTGCGGATCGTGCCCGGCGCCCTGCAGGTGTTCTCGGGCATGCTGCTCACCCGGTGGAGCAACGGGCGGCTGCGTCCGGGGCGGCACCGCGTGGTCGCGGGCGGGACGGTGACCAGGCGCTCGACCGCGGTCTTCTGCTACCCCAGCCTGGAGACGGTCGTCGAGCCGCTAGCCCCGTTCGTCGGGCTGGACGGCCCGGGCGAGCAGCCCGTGCTGGTCTGGGACCACGTCAAGGGCAGGGTCGAGAGCTACCTGGAGGAGTTCGGCCGCCCCGACCAGGTCACGGCGTGGCGCGAGGGGAAGCCGTACGTGGCCTCGCTGGCCGACACCTCGGCGGGACGCTAGACCGGCGAGCGGTCATGGCCTTCGACCCGGAGCTCGCTGAGCGGCTGTGCTTCCTGGCTCGCCTGCGGGGCGCCTCAGAGGCACCGCCTTCCCTCGTCGCTCGCTCCTTCGTCGCTCGCTCCTCAGTCCAGGCGGCGCCGCGCCCCTCCGGCTCGCTGCGCGCCGTGCTCGCCACCGCCGCCCCGGTGCCGCCGACCGAGCGGAGGATGTTCGGCGGGCTGACGTTCATGGTCGGGGGCAACATGTGCTGCGGCGTCATGGGCGAGGATCTGTTTGTTCGGGTGGGCGAGGCCGAGGCCAGCCGGGCGCTGGCGGCCGAACCCGCCGCCCGGCCGTTCGACATGGGCCGAGGCCAGGTAGCGAGCCCCGCCGGGCAACGCCACGTAGTGTCGTAGCTATGACGGCCTCCACCAATCGCCCGCTGTTCGCGCGCTTCTGGCTGTGGGTGAGTCCTGGCATGGAACGCGGCGGCATGGCCAAGCTCCGCGACGATCTGCTGGCCGGGCTGTCCGGGCGCGTTATCGAGCTGGGAGCCGGCAACGGCCTCAACTTCGCGCACTACCCGCCCGAGGTCACGCACGTGGTCGCCGTGGAGCCGAACCCGCACCTGCGCCGGGTCGCGGTCGGCGCGGCCGCCCGCGCGCCCGTCCCGGTCGAGGTCACCGACGGCACGGCCGACCGGCTCCCGGCGGCCGACGCCGACTTCGACGCGGGCGTGGCCTCGCTGGTGCTGTGCTCGGTCCCCGATCAGCAGGCGGCCCTGCGCGAGCTGCGCCGGGTCATCCGGCCCGGCGGGGAGCTGCGGTTCCTCGAGCACGTCCAGGCGACCACGCCAGGGCTGCGGCGTGTCCAGCGCGCCCTCGATGCCGCCGTCTGGCCGATGCTCGGCGGCGGGTGTCACCTCAGCCACGACACCGCCGCGGAGATCGAGAAGGCGGGCTTCAGGACCGAACGGCTTGACCGGCTGCGCTTCCCCGACTCGCGGCTGACGATGCCGAGCGCCCCGCACATCCTCGGCCGGGCCTCCCGGCCATAGCGGCGCGTCAGGGATCGGCCGACCGTCGCAGTGGGACCTCCGCGGAGTCGGTCAGGCGCAGCTTGCGCCGGGCGCGCTCGTAGAACGTGGTCCGGCCCAGGCGGACGACCCGCGCGGCGGCCGGGCGGGGACGCAGGTCGACGCGGTCGCCCTCGGCGACGTTGACGGCGACCTGCCCGTCCACCTCGATGGCCAGCTGGTTGCTGCCGGGCAGGATCTCCAGCGCCAGGGTGTCGTTCACGGACAGCACGAGCCCGCGGTTGTAGGCGCCGTGCGGCGCGGCCGGCGTGACCACGAGGGCCTCGACCGAGGGACTGACGATCGGCCCGCCGGCCGAGAAGCTGTAGGCGGTGGAGCCGGTCGGGGTGGCTACCACGATCGCGTCGGCCGCGTAGCTGACGAACGGCTGATCGTCGACCAGGACGGCGACCCCGGCGCTGCCCTCTCCTGGAAACCGGACCACGGCGATGTCGTTGAACGCGGTCATGACCTTGTCGCCCAGGACCGCGTCAACCGCCAGCCGTGGCTCGATCATGTACTCGTGGGAGTCCACGAGCGAGAGCGCCTCGGGGAGATCGGGCACATCGATCTCGGCGAGGAAGCCCAGCTTGCCGAGGTTCACCCCGAGCACAGGGGCGCGCTGCTGGTCAGCGAGCCGCATCGCGCGGAGCATCGTGCCGTCTCCGCCGAGGCTGACGATGAGATCGGAGCGCCGCCCGAGTTCCTCGGCGCTGACCGCGGTGGCCGCGCAGCGAAGCCGCTTGATCTCCGCGTTGATGCCTAGGACGTGGATGGATCTGCTCTCCGCCCAGCCGAGGATGGCGTCCACCGCCTCGGCGGAGTCGCGTTCGGGATGCAGAACGATGCCGACGGTATGCATGTCAGCCGGGCCTGGTGGCTAGCCGGAGGAAAGTGGCCATGTGGCGATCGTCCCCCATCCCGGGCGCAGGTGCCACCGGGGGGTCACGTTACCGGGGCTCCGGCGAGGGCGGCGATGACGCCGAGCGCGCCGGCGCCGGCGACAGCCGCGACCATCCCGCGGCGCAGCCCCAGCAGCCACGTCACGGCCAGCGCGAGCACGGCGATCTGCCACAGATGGGCCAGCGCGAGGCCGAGCGGGATCGTGGCGCCTGCGATCGCGCCGATGGCGGCGGGCCCCGCGCCGGTCAGGAACGCCTGCACCCGGGCGCTGCCGCGGAGCTGGTCGAACCGCGACCCGCCGGCCAGCACGAACGCGAACGACGGGGCGAACGCGACCAGCGAGGCGAGCAGCCCGCCGCCGACGCCCGCGGCGGCGTAGCCGACCACGGCCACGGTCTGGACCACGGGACCGGGGGTGACCTGCCCGAGCGCGACCGCGCTGAGGAACTGAGCGCTGGTCATCCAGTGATAGGTGTGCACCGCGTCGTGCTGCATCAGCGGGATGATGACGAAGCCGCCCCCGTAGGACAGGGCACCGACCTTGAACGCCACCCACGCCACCGAGAGCACGCCGCCGGCGGCCAGTGTCTGCAGCACGGGCGACCTGGCCAGCGCCAGCAGGGCGGACGGCCCGGCCAGCAGCGCCCCGCGCCGCTCCGCGCGCGGCTGTTCTTCTGGCCCCGCCCCACCCACCCCCGGCGCAATACCGTGCCCGGGGCTCCCCGGCGCCCCGGCGAGCTGCCGGGGCGGGGTGCGCACCAGCAGCTCGAGCAGGCCGCAGCCGACCAGGACGAGGACCAGGAACGGCCCGATCAGCGCCGCGGCCACGCCGCCGGCCAGGAGGTAGCACGCCCAGCGGACCTGGCCCGGGCGGGGCGCGCCGACCCTGCGCCAGCTGGCCGGAACCAGGCTGAGGGCCGCGCCGAGCGCCACCGCCGGAACCGCCGCGTCCGCGCCGAGTGACGCACCCTTGATCCACAGCGGCTGGCGGGCGGCCAGGAACATAGTGGACAGCGCGAGGATCACGATCAGGCCGGGCACGATGAAGCACGCGCCGCCGACGAGCGCCCCCCGCGAACCGCGCAGCCGCCAGGCGCAGAAGATCGCGAGCTGCGTCGAGGCCGGCCCCGGCAGCATGTTCGTGGCCGCGATGCCGTCCTCGAACTCGGCCGCGGAGATCCATCCGCGACGTTCCACGCACAACGTCCGCAGCAGCGCGATGTGGGCCGGCGGACCGCCGAATCCGATGCAGCCGATGCGACCCCACTCCCGGGCGATCGTCAGCAGCGGCACCCGCCCTGTCCCGCCCGGAGGCGGGACAGGTTCCGCGGCCTGCATCGCCACGCTGCCTCCGGCTCGGCCAGCTTCAGAAGAACTATTCAATTGAGTTTGTCATAATGGTGCTCGTGGCCGCAGCCTCTTCCCCTCCGGTGCTCGGGATGCTCGCGCACGACCTGCGCTGGACGATCGTCAGCCTGCTCGCCGACGGTGACCTGCGGACAGGCGAGCTCGTGACCCGCACCGGCCAGGCGCCCAGCCTGGTCTCGTATCACCTGGGACGGCTGCGCGACGCGGGCCTGGTCTCCGTGCGGCGCAGCACGGCCGACGGCCGTGACAGCTACCACGTCCTCGACCTGGACGCCGTCGGCCACGCCCTCGGCGCCATGGCCGGTCAGCTGCACCCGGGGCTGCTAGCCGCAGCCCGCGACGCCGCGCGCGGGGGTCCGGGGGTTACCCCCCGGGCTAGCACCGTGCTGTTCATCTGCAGTGGCAACAGCGCGCGGTCTCCGATGGCCGCGGGCTGGCTGAATCATCTGGGCGGAGGCAAGGTGACCGCGCGGAGCGCGGGCGTGACGCCCGCGCCGCTGCACCCGCTCGCCGTCGCCGCCATGGCCGAGCAGGGCGTGGACATCAGCGGCCACCGGCCGGTGAGCCTGGAGGACTTCGCCGGGCATCGTTTCGCCCGCGTGATCACGCTGTGCGACCGGGCCCGGGAGGCCTGCGGTGAGCTGCCCGCCGGGTCAGCGGCCGCGCACTGGAGCATCCCCAACCCGGCGCAGGCGCACCCACCGGACCTGGACGCGTTCCGCGCCACGGCCAGGGAGCTGCGCACCCGGATCCGCCACCTGGTCCCGGTGCTGAGCGCGGGAAGCCGCGTTCGCTGAGCCAGTCCCAGGGAACCCGAGCACCGCGCCGCCACGGCATGATACCAGCGGGGCGGATGAGGCCCGTGTGAACACATCTACCCGTTCTGCCAGCCTCCCGGCCATAGTGTGTCTAACGGTACTTTCGTCAATCGAATCCGGGCGCCTCGTCGGCGCATGGGTCACACCTGACCCATCCGCCCCGCAGGCTGCCCGGTCAGGGCCCGGCTGACCCGGTGACCGGTCCGCTGTCGCCATGAACCCGCCGGGCCAGCCGCTCGGCGTGCCTAAATCCGGCGGAGGCGGAAGGGGGTTATCCGGAGACCAGCACCTCGTGCCACAGGCCGCCGTTCAGGGTGACGTTATTGCCGTGATTCTGGCTGGGGCCGCTGTCGCCGATGTAGGTATAAACGGGATGGCCGTCGTAAGTGGCCTGCGTGCTGCCGTCGGAACGCCTGATCGTGCCCAGCGTGCCGGTGACGCCAGGGCCGGCCTTCGGGGTGCCGAACACCGGTGGCCAGTACTGGGCGCAGGACCCGTAGCACGTCGACGTGGTGGCGTTATCGGGA
>DASYXX010000360.1:0-6480 GCA_035934395.1 Streptosporangiaceae bacterium | reverse complement strand
ACACCCTGCTCCCCGTACTGGGGAACGGCTGAACCTGAAAGTAATGGCGAAAGCCGTGGCCTGCTAGGGACCAAGGTCCGCAGCCTGACTTCGCCGCGTCGGCTGGGCATGCCCGCCCGACCGCAGTGATTCACCGCACATTCGGACGCACGCCATATCGCACGCGCTGGCCTGGCGCGACGGCTGGCGTACGATCAAGTGGTCGGGCGAGGGACACGCCGCTGGAGGGCCATGGAACCCACCCAGGCCGGGCCGCTGCTGCCGCAGCTACGACTTGATGACCTGCTGGCCGAGCTGCAGGTCAGGCTCGCGGCGGTGGTCTCCACGCGCGACCGCATCCACGCGCTGCTCGAGGCGGTCGTCGCGGTCGGCAGCAAAATCGAGCTCGAGGTGCTGCTGCGGCAGATCGTCGAGGCCGCGGTCACGCTGGTCAACGCCCGCTACGGCGCCCTCGGGGTCATCGGAGAAGGCGGCCGGCTGGCCGAGTTCATCCCCGTGGGACTGGACCAGGAGCAGATCGCGGCGATCCACCACTGGCCGGAGGGCCATGGCCTGCTCGGCGAGCTGATCACCAACCCGCGGCCGCTGCGCCTGGCTAACATCGCCGCCGATCCGCGGGCGTTCGGATTCCCCGACGGGCACCCGTCCATGAAGACGTTCCTCGGCGCCCCGGTGAGGATCCGCGACGAGGTCTACGGCAACCTGTATCTCACCGAGAAGCAGGGCGGCGCCGAGTTCGACGAGGAGGACGAGGCCGTCCTGGTCGCGCTCGGCGCCGCGGCCGGCGTCGCGATCGGGAACGCCCGGCTGTACGAGGAGGCGCGCCGGCAGCAGCAGTGGCTGCGGGCCAGCGCTGATGTCACGCAGCGGCTGCTGTCCGGTGCGGCGACCGACGAGGTGCTGACGCTGGTCATGCACCAGGCTCAGGAGATTTCCGGCGCCGACCTTGTGGTGCTGGCCCTGCCCGTCACCGGCCGCGAGCAGATGGTGATCGAGCACGCCGTCGGGGAGGGCGCGACGGAGGCGACCGGCCTGGTGCTGCCGGTAACCGGCTCGGCGTCGGGGATCGTGCTGACCGGCGGCAAACCGCTGACCATGGACGACTTCAGCAACGACCCGCGGGTGGCGCCCGTCGCCCGTGAGCACCTGCACCTCGGCCCGGCGGTGGTGGTGCCGCTGGGTGCCCCTGGCAACGTCCGCGGGATCCTGACCGCGGGCTGCCGCCCGGGCTCGATGCCGCTGGCCCCGCCCGCGGTGGAGATGCTGGTCAGCTTCGCCGCGCAGGCTGGCGTCGCCCTCGAGCTCGCCGAGCACCGCCGCGATGCCGAGCGCTTCGCCGTGTTCGAGGACCGGGACCGGATCGCCCGTGACTTGCACGACCTGGTCATCCAGCGACTGTACGCCACCGGCATGTCCCTCGAGGGCGTGTCCGCTCGCCTGGGCGAGTCGGACCACCGCCGGCGCGTCAGCAGCGCGGTGGACGCTCTCGACGAGACCATCAAGGAGATCCGGTCCGCGATTTTCTCGCTGCACTCGCGCCCGGCCACGGCCGAGCCCGGCCTGCGCGCGAGGATCCTGGAGGTGGCCGACGAGGCGACCGGCGCGCTCGGCTTCGCGCCCGGGCTTCGGATGGCGGGGAGCCTGGACGGCACCGTGCCGGCCGACGCGGCGGAGCACCTGCTCGCCGCGCTTCGCGAGGCGCTGTCGAACGCGGCGCGGCACGCCCGGGCCGACAAGGTCGACGTCATGGTCGAGGTCGGCCAGGAGCTCGTCCTGCTGGTCCGGGACAACGGCGTGGGCATCAAGGACGTGGGCCACCGCCGGAGCGGGCTGGCCAACCTCGCCGAACGCGCGGGCCTGCTCGGCGGGACCGTGCGCGTCGGACCCGCCGACGGCGGCGGCACCGAGCTCACATGGCGCGTGCCGCTGCCGCGGTCTCAGACAGCGGGTACCCGGGCAGCCGCGGAGACCGCGAAGTCCTAGCCCGCCCTCGCCGTCGCCGTACTGGCCGGCTGCGAGTCAAGGCAGCGGCCCCTGGTCACGGGCTGCACGTCGGGACCTAGGTGGTAGACCAGCGTCGCGGAGCGACTCGGCGCACGGCCGCGCCTCGGGCGGCAGGGCGCCGTGCTTGCTCATCCAGCCCGCCCGGCTGTCGCTGGCGTCTTCGCCTGCAGCGCGGCCAGGCCGGGCAGCGTCTTGCCCTCAAGGTACTCGAGGCTGGCCCCGCCTCCGGTGGAGACGTGCCCGAACGCATCGTCCGGGAAGCCGAGCATGCGCACCGCGGCCGCCGTGTCGCCGCCGCCGATGACGGTGAATGCGCCGCTGTCGGCCAGGGCCCGGGCGACCGCCCGGGTGCCGTCGGCGAAGCGGGGAATCTCGTACACGCCCATCGGGCCGTTCCAGAAGATCGTCTTCGCGGTGGCGAGCCAGGCCGCGAACACCCTGGCCGACTCGGGACCGATGTCCAGGCCCATCCGGTCGGGCGGGATCTCGTCCGAGAACACCACCGTGCCCGCCGCGGTGGCGCTGCGCTCGGTAGCCACGACTACGTCCGGTGCTAGCACGAGATCAACCCCCGACCGCGCGGCCCGGTCCAGGTAGCCCCGGGCCGCATCCAGGTCGCCGTCCAGCAGCGACAGGCCGACCTCGTGACCCTGCGCGGCCAGGAACGTGAACGCCATCCCCCCGCCGACCAGGATCTGGTCGGCCTGGCCGAGCAGGCCGCCCACGACCGGGAGCTTGTCGGCCACCTTCGCGCCGCCCAGCACTACGACGTAGGGCCGCTCGATGGCAGCGGTCAGCCGCTCCAGCGCGGCCGTCTCGGCCTGGACCAGGTAGCCGGCGGCGTGCGGCAGCCGCGCCGCCACATCACAGACGCTCGCGTGCCGGCGGTGCACGGCCCCGAACCCGTCTCCCACGTACAGGTCGGCCAGGGACGCGAGCTGATCGGCAAAGGCGCCCCGCAAGCCGTCGTCCTTGCTGGTCTCGCCCGCGTTGAAGCGCACGTTCTCCAGCATCACCACGCCGCCGGGCGCCAGCGCGGCGACCGCGGACCGCGCCGACGGGCCGACCGTGTCGGACGCGAGCACCACCGGCCGCCCCAGCAGCTCGCCGAGGCGGACGGCGACCGGCGCCAGCGTGTAGGCCGGGTCCGGTACCCCGGCCGGGCGGCCCAAGTGCGAGCACACCACGACCGCGGCGCCGCGCTCGAGCAGCGCGTTCAGCGTCGGCAGGCTGGCCCGGATCTTGCCGTCGTCGGTGATGCGGGAGCTGGCCAGCGGCACGTTCAGGTCCGTGCGGACGAGCACGCGCCGACCGGATACCTCCAGGTCGTCAATGGTCTTCATGTCACGAGCGTGAGCCGCGGCGCCCGGCAGCGGCAGGGGCGGATGTCAGCGGTGCTCGGGACCTTCGGCCGCTGCGCCTGCTGCTGGCGGCTGAGCACAATGAGCACAGGGGAGTGCGACCGAGCCGCGCAGGATGACATGAACGGGAGACACCGCGTGAACGTACAGGCCGCCGATAGCGTCTTCGCGCTGCTGGCCGACGGCACCACGATCGAGATCCGGCCCGCCCGCATCAGTGACCTCGACGCCGTCAGGGACATGCACGCGGCCATGTCGCCTGACAACCTGTATCTGCGATTCTTCAGCATGAGCACCGCGGCGTCCGAGCGCGAGGCCCACCGCATCTGCCGCGAGCCCGCTGGCGATCACGTCGCCCTGCTGGCCTGGCAGGCCGATGAGCTCATAGGCGTCGCCAGCTACGAGGCCGGGAGCGCGCCGGACGCGCCGGAGATCGCGTTCGCCGTCGCCGATCACGCTCATCACCGGGGAGTGGGCACGCTCATGCTGGAGCACCTGGTGTCGGCCGCCCGCGCCCGGGGGATACGGACTTTTGCCGCCGAGGTGCTGGCCGAGAACGCCGCGATGATGCAGGTGTTCGCCGACGCCGGGCTGCGCGCTCGGCGCAAGCTCGCGGACGGCGTTACCGAGCTGGCCTTCGACCTGCCCGGTGATGACGCCGACCCTGGCTGGGAGCCGTACCTGGACGCGGTGGCCCTGCGGGAGAGCCGGGCCGACGTGGCCAGCCTCCGGCATGTGCTCGCGGCCGAGTCGGTGGTGGTGATCGGGGCCAGCCGCAGGCCCGAATCGGTGGGCCGGTCGATCCTGCGCAACATCGTCAGCGCCGGATATGGCGGGCAGGTGTATGCGATCAATCCGCACGCCGACGAGCTCGAGGGCGTGCCGTGCGTTTCGTCGCCAGCGGAACTGCCGGGGCCGGCTGATCTCGCGGTGATCTCCGTCCCGGCGCCTGCGGTACTGGACGTGGCCGAAGAATGCGGGAAGCGCGGGATCAGGTCGCTCGTGGTGATCACCGCGGGCCTTGACGCCGCCGTCCGGGCGGCGCTCCTCGCCTGCTGCCGCCGCCACGGGATGCGGCTGGTCGGCCCGAACTGCTTCGGCGTGGCCGTGCCCGGCATCGGCCTGGACGCCACGTTCGCGGCCAGCCACCCGGCGGCCGGGACCGCGGGGCTGGCGGTCCAGTCCGGCGGCGTCGGTATCGCGCTCCTCGACCAGCTCACCCGGCTCGGCATCGGCGTCTCGTCGTTCGTGTCTTTGGGTGACAAATCCGATGTGTCAGGCAATGACCTGCTGATGTGGTGGGATCAGGATCAGGTCACCACGCTGGCCGTGCTCTACCTGGAGTCGCTCGGAAACCCGCGCAAGTTCGGCCGCACCGCCCGCCACGTCGGCGCGCGCATGCCGGTCCTCACCGTGGACGCGGGACGCTCCGAGGCGGGACAGCGTGCCGCCGCGTCGCATACCGCGGCCGCGGCCACGCCGTTCGTCACCCGCGAGGCACTGTTCGGGCAGGCGGGCATCGTCGCCACGCGTGACATCGGTGAGCTGATCGAGGCGGCCGCCTTGCTGGCCAGCCAGCCGGTGCCCGCTGGCGGCCGGGTCGCGATCGTGTCCAACGCCGGAGGGGCCGGAGTGCTGGCCGCTGACGCCTGCTCCGACGCGGGGCTGCACCCGGCGGTACTGGACGGAAAGATCCAGGATGGGCTGCGCCAGGTGCTGCCGCCGAGCGCGGAAGTCACCGGCCCGGTCGACACCACCGCGGCCGTGCCGCCTGAGGCGTTCCGCCGCTGTCTGGAACTGGTCGCCGCGGACGACGGCGTGGACGCGATCCTGGCTCTCACCGTGCCTACCGCCATGGGTGACCTGGTGCCCGCGGCGGCCGCGGCCGCCGTCTCGAAGCCGCTCGTCCTGTCGGTGCTCGACCAGGCCGAAGCCGTCCGGCTGCTGCCGGGCGGGCCGCAGGTCTCCGGCCAGGTTCCCGCCTATTCATATCCGGGGAGCGCGGCCCGCGCGCTGGCCCACGCCGCCCGGTACGGCGCCTGGCGGGCCCGCATCCCAGGAAAGATCCCCGAGCTCGGCGACCTGCGGCCCGACGACGCGTGTGCCCTGATTGACAGCTTCCTGGGACACTCGCCGGATGGGGGCTGGCTGCCGGCCGGCCAGACCGCCGAGCTGCTCGCGTGCTACGGGATAACGCTGGTCAGCACCGAGCCAGTGACCAGCGAGGAAGCCGCGGTGAGCGCCGCCACCCGGCTCGGCTCCCCGGTCGTGCTGAAGGCCGAGGTTCCGGGCCTGGTGCACAAGACCGACGCCGGCGCGGTCCAGCTCGACCTGCACGGCCCGGACGAGGTGCGGGGTGGCTACCGCGCGCTCGCCGAGAGGTTCGGTGCCCGGATGTCCGCTGTCCTCGTCCAGCCCATGGTCACCGGCGGAACCGAGGTGATCATCGGCGTGGTCCAGGAACCGGTGTTCGGCCCGCTGGTGGTCTTCGGCCTCGGCGGGATCGCCACCGACGTCATCGGCGACCGGTCGGCCCGGCTTACCCCGCTGACCGACACCGACTCCGCCGCGCTGATCCGGTCCATCCGCGCCGCCCCGCTGCTGCTCGGCCATCGCGGGAGCCAGGCCGCCGACCTGCCCGCGCTGCAGGACCTGCTGATGCGCGTGTCCCGGCTGGCCGACGACCTGCCGCAGGTCGCCGAGCTCGATCTCAACCCGGTCATCGCCCGCCCCGACGGCGCGCACGTGGTCGACACCCGCGTGCGCGTCCTGCCCGCCCAGCCGACCGATCCCTACCTGCGCAGGCTGCGGTGACCTCCGCCTACCCCGCGGCCCTGCGGATGCGTCGTCCGGTGATCCGGCGCGGGACGATGCGGAGGAACAGCTCCCTGTCTCCGCGCGGCCAGGTCTCGACGCCGGCCTGCAGAACCTCTGCGCGCTCGCTGTCGGATTCCACGTGGTGCAAGGGGCCCTGGACCAGGACACTCCAGCCCTCCCGCGCAGCGAGGTCGATCTCATCGATCTCGAAGGCGACCTTGTACTCGGCGTGGGCGATGCCGGTACGGAGATCCTCATCCGTGGGGCTGTCCTGGGCGGTGCGGAACACGATGGTTCC
>DASYXX010000359.1:0-5218 GCA_035934395.1 Streptosporangiaceae bacterium | reverse complement strand
GCGGGTGACCTTCAGCAGCTGCTGGGTGACCCACGCCGTGACCGCGTTGTTGTCCGTCACGTCCACGGTGCCGACCAGGTTGAGGATCAGCTTGGGCGCGTCGACCACGCGCAGCGCGTACTCGCCGAACGTCCGGAGCGTGACGATCAGGCCGGTCACCGGGTCCTGGACCTCGTCCAGCCGGCCGCCGAAGCGGAGGTTGGGGAAGTCGCGGATGCCGACGAAGTAGAGCTCGGCCTTGAACGCGTTGCCGCCCGTGGCCCAGTCCACGAACATCCCGAGGAACGGGAGCTCTTTGGCGTCGAGCTGGTGCTGCCCGCCGAGCAGCGTCCCCATGACCTGCCCCTGGCTCATGAAGACGGCGACGGCATCGGGCTCGACGATGCACCGCGTGAACTTCCGGATGTTGTGGTCGGGCCACTTGTAGACGATCTGGCCCTTGGACGTGTCGGGTGCTGCGATGAACTCGCGGCCGAGGAGTGCCATCGAAATGCCCCCCTGATATGGAGTGTGACCCTCGCTGCCGAACGCATCATACTTCGCAAAGGGGGTCTCGAACCGGAGAGCTGGACACCGCACGGCAATGGCTGGGGCGAGAACTGGGGTGATAACTAGGCATGGCCGGCGGGCGGCGCGGAGACGGTCACCGTGCGGCGCCGAGGCGCGCCCTTGATTCGGGCGCGGGCGCGTTAGCGTGGTCTGGTGGAGATCACCGACTTCGAGGCGATCAGCTTCGACTGCTACGGGACGCTCATCGACTGGGAGGCGGGCCTGGCCGCGGTGCTCGGCCCGTGGGCGCGGTCCCGCGGCGTCGCGCTCGACGACGAGGCGCTGCTGGCCGCCTACGCCCGGCACGAGGAACGCGCCGAGTCGTCGCATCCGCGTGAGCCCTACCCCGAAATCCTGCGGCGCAGCCTGACCGCGCTGGGGCAGGAACTCGGGGCCGAGGTCACCGCCGAGGACGCGCAGCGGCTGGCCGGGTCGGTCCCGGACTGGCCCGCGTTCGGCGACTCGGCCGCCGCGCTGGCCTCCCTCGGCCAGCGGTTCAGGCTGATCATCTTGTCCAACGTGGACCGCGCCTCGTTCTCCGGCAGCCACCGCAGGCTCGGGGCGAGCTTCGACAGCGTCCTGACCGCGCAGGACATCGGCTCCTACAAGCCCTCGCCGCGCAACTTCGACGCCCTGCTGGCCGAGGCCCGGCGGCTGGGCGTGGCCGAGGGCAGGCTGCTGCACGCCGCGCAGAGCCTGTTCCACGACCATGTCCCGGCGCAGCGCGCGGGACTGCGCACGGTCTGGATCAACCGCCGTCACGGCCGCCCCGGCTGGGGCGCCACCCCGGCGCCGTCCGCCGACGTCACGCCCGACTGGGAGTTCCCGTCCATGGCCGCCTTCGCCGCCGCCGCGACCCGCGCTTAGCTCAACCCCGGCACAGGCAGCACTGGTCGAAGGTGAACGGGGTGGCGCGGGCCTGGTCCCAGATGCGGCGGCAGTTGTCGTTCCAGTCCGGGTCGATGACGCGCCCTACGACGATGGCCGCCACGGCCGACGCTCCGTTCAGCCGGAGGGCGGAGACGGCGCTCTGCAGCCGCGCGCCGCTGGTCAGCGTGTCGTCCACGACGAGCACCCGCTGCCCGCTGAGCCGGCGCGACACGGTGAAAGCATCATCGTCGGCCAGCTTGTGATCCACCTGCCCGGGCCCGCGGGCGAGGAGCGGCGCGTAGCGCGGGGCTAAGGCTCCGGCCCTGCGGATGGCGGTCAGCAGCGGATGCCGCCCGGGCCGCCCCTCGACGCGGGTGCTCGGCACTCCGGTCACCACGTCCGGCTCGCCGCCGAGCAGGCCGGCGACGCACCGCAGGTGCCGTGCGGTGAAGCGGGCGATGATCGCCGCGACCTGCAGCGCGAAGAGCTCCGAGCCGGGACCGGACCCGTCCTTGTAGTAGCGCAGCACGTGCCAGAGCTGGCCGTTCAGCGTGTACAGCGAGATCGGGACCACGTTCGTTGTCGGGTAGCTGACCTGCCGCATGACCTCCTGGCAGCTGCCGCAGACGCCGTGGCCCGGCCGCGGCCCGGACCGGCACACGGCGCACACGCCCGGGCCGGCGGCGGGCACCGGCGTGTAGGTGTGCTGGTTCGGGTCGATGTACCTGGCCGCCGTGGGCATGGGCTCCTCCCCCACCCTCGGCGACACCATAGGGCCGCCTGCTGACATTCCGATCGACCGCGCTGACCGAAGCAGGCGGCGCTGGCCGGGCGGGTTACGGGTGTTCGGGCACGGGCGGCGCCGCCACCTGCTGCGCATCCTGGGGGACGGCGCCGGGCTGGCGCGTCGCGCCCGGCCGGGTGAGCGGGCCCCAGCGGAACAGGCTCCCGGCCACCACCGCGCCGAACGCGAAGATCGCCGCCGACCACCAGAACGCGGTGGTGTACCCGTGCACGAGAGCCAGTGCACGGAGATCGCCGGGCGGGCCGAAGCCGTGGAAGACGTGGGAGGCCAGGTAGCTGGTCACGGCGCTGGTCGCGATCGTGTTCAGCAGGGCGGTGCCGATGGACCCGCCGAGCTGCTGCCCGGTGTTGACGCTGGCCGAGGCCACGCCCGCGTCCCTGGGCGCCACGCCGAACGTGCCGGTGTTGATCGAGGGCGCGACCGTCTGCCCGAGCCCGATGCCCGCGAGGAGCAATGCCGGCAGCACATCGGTCGCGTAGCTGGAGTGGATCCCGATCCTGGTCAGCCACACCATCGCACCGCCGGCGATCAGCATGCCGCAGGTGACCAGCGGCCTGGGCCCGACCCTGGGCATCAGCACGATCGTCGCGAGATTGGCGGAGACCATGATGCACCCGACCATCGGCAGGAACGCGACGCCCGTGACCACCGGGGAGAACCGGAGCGTGAGCTGCATGTAGTAGGTGAGGAACAGGAAGATGCCGAATATCCCGCTGCCCGCGATGAGGATCGACAGGTAGGCGGCGCCGCGGTTGCGGTCCAGGACGATGCGCAGCGGCAGCAGCGGCGCGGGAGCCCTGGTCTGCCACCAGGCGAACACCGCGAGCAGCGCGACCCCCGTGGCCAGAAATCCCCAGGTCGACGGCGTGTGCCAGTTGTGCGTGGCCGCGTTGGCGAAGCCGTAGACGATGCAGAACATCCCGCCGGACACGGCCAGCACGCCCGGAATGTCCAGCCTGGGGCGATCCGGTGACGCCTGCCGGCGCAGCAGCATGGACGCGCCGACCCCGGAGACGGCGGCGAAGACCAGGTTCACGTACAGGCACCAGCGCCAGGACAAGTACTCGGTCAGCACGCCGCCGAGCAGCAGGCCGACGGCCCCGCCCGCGCCGGCGATGGCCCCGAACACGCCGAACGCCTTCCCGCGCTCCTTCGGGTCGGTGAACGTGACGGTCAGCACCGACAGCGCCGCGGGCGCCATCAGCGCGCCGCACGCTCCCTGGCAGGCCCGGGCGACGGCCAGCATCGTGAAGCTGGTGGCGGCGCCGCCGACCGCCGACGCGACGGCAAACCCGGTGATCCCGACCAGGAACGTAACCTTGCGGCCCAGCAGGTCGGCGAGCCGGCCCCCGAACAGCAGCAGGCTGCCGAACGCCAGTGCGTACGCGGTGACCACCCACTGCCGGTCCACCGTGGAGAAGTGCAGCGCCCGCTGCGCCGAGGGCAGGGCGATGTTCACGATCGTGGCGTCGAGGATCACCATCAGCTGAGCCAGGCCGACCACGCCCAGGATCAGCCAGCGCCGCGGATCCGGCGGGCTCGCCAAGCCGTCGCCGGCCGCCTGCCCCGGTCCGTTAGAGATGCTCATCTCCGACATCGTTCTCCCCTAGCTGGAGGACATGTCTCCGTTTCTGCGGGAAAGCCTAACACGATCCGGAGATGATGCCTCCGTTTGGAGTAGACTGAACGACGTGAGTTCCGCCGATATACATAACGGCGGCCCGCGGAGCGGGCCCGGGACGGCCGGGCGTGGCCGGCGGGCCGCAACCGAGACCGCGGCGCGCGAGCCTCGCCCGCTGCGCGCGGATGCCGAGCGCAACCGCCAGCGCATACTCCGGGCCGCCGCCGAGGTGTTCACCGAGCGGGGGCTCCAGGCCACACTGGACGACGTCGCGGAATGCGCGGGCGTCGGCGTGGGCACCGTGTACCGGCGGTTCCCCGACAAGGAGGCCCTGGTCGAGGCCCTGTTCACCGAGCGCCTTGACACGCTGGCCGGGTTCGCCGAGCAGGCTCTCGCCGAGCCGGATCCCTGGGTCGGCCTTGTGACGTTCCTCGAGCAGGCCGCCTCGGTGATCGCCCGCGACCGTGGCATGCGCCAGATCCTCATGTTCGCCAAGTACGGGCGAGACCGGGTGGCCAACGCGCGGTCGTGCATGCAGCCGCTGGTCACCAGGATCATCCAGCGCGCCCAGGACTCCGGGGACGTGCGCTCCGACCTTCAGCCCACCGACATCCCGCTGATCGAGTTCATGCTCGGGTCGGCGGCCGAGTACGCCGGCCAGGTCCGGCCGGAGATCTGGCGCAGGTACCTGGCCCTCATCCTCGACGGCCTCCGGCCGGGCCGCGCGACCGCCACGGACCTGCCCGAGCCGGCGCTGACCCCGGACGAGATGGTCCAGGCCATGCGCTCCGGAGCCCTCTGATCTAGAGGGCTCCCCGGCCGCAGGAAGCAGGGCCGGGGAGCGGGCTACCTACCTGTCGCCTGGCTGTCCTCCGGCGGCGCGCTCGCCTGCGACGGCTCCTCGGCTGAGCGCGGCCACGGCTCTGATCATGTCGTCGCAACCTTGCTTGTAGCCGTCGGCCCATCCGCTCGTGTCCCGGGCAGCCTGGTCTCCGCGGATCCGCGCCCGTTCCGCTTCGTCCCGCAGACGGTCCATCTCGGCGAGCAGCTCGGCCCGTACGCGGCGCCAGTCCGCTTCCCGCGCCGCGGCGCGGCTGCGCAGGCGCACGGTGGTTCCGAGCCATGTGGCTACGGACAGGGACAGCGCCAAGAGGACGACTATGACGTCCACGGGACGCCACCATCTCTGCATAGCTCATGTCCCAGCGACCGCTCGAGCACGCGGATTCCGCGATGGAAATTGCGCAGAGCCTTGCATCGCGCTGCCATGGGCGTACGCTCAGTCATGTTGAGTTCCTTTCGTTTCTGACCCGGATGGGATTCGGCAATCAGCTGGGCTAGCGCGGCCCCAACCGCCTGGCCCAGCGTCGTGT
>DASYXX010000354.1:0-6470 GCA_035934395.1 Streptosporangiaceae bacterium | reverse complement strand
ACGGCCGGAAGATCTTGGTCTCGCCGAACTCCGGCGCGAGCTCCTCGAGCAGCTCGGCCATGGGGCCGCGGACCTTCTCCTCGTAGACCGCCTTGTGCGCGGTCCAGTAGGTCTTCGAGTTGTCCGCCTCCAGGCCCTCATAGAATTCCAGCGCCTCTTCCGGCCACCCCTGGAAGGACATCGCCGGTCCTCCTCCCGTCGCCCGACGCAGCGATTCTAGAATGCCGGCGTGCTGCGCTTCCCGCTGATTCATCCCCCGCTGCTGGCCGCCCTGGCGGCCGCCGGGCACGGCGGGCGGATACTTCTCGCCGATGCCAACTACTCGCACAGCACCAACGTCAGTCCCGGCGCGGGGCTGATCCACCTGAACCTCCGGCCCGGCCTGGTCACCGTCGACCAGGTGCTGGAGCCGGTGCTGTCGGCGGTGCCGATCGAGGCCGCCACGGTCATGCGCCCCGACGACGGCAGCACCCCGGCGGTCTTCGACTCCTACCGCCGGCTGCTCGGCGAGGATCTTCCGCTGGAGCCGCTGGGGCGTCTCGAGTTCTATGCCGAGTGCCGGCAGCCCGACCTGGCCGTCTGCGTCGCGACCGGCGACGAGCGCCTGTATGCGAACCTGCTCCTCACGATCGGGTACATCACGCCCCGCCCGGGGTGAGAACGGAGGCAGACCCGCATGTCCACGCCCCAGCAGGACGAGCTCACCGGCCTGGCGGCCCTGGTCACCGGCGGTGCGTCGGGCATCGGCCTGGCCACGGCCCTGCTGCTCGCGTCGCGCGGCGCGCGGGTGGCGATCCTCGATCGCGAGATACCCGGCCGGATCGATGCCCTGGAGCTGCAGTTCATCGCCGACGTGACCGACGACGACGCGGTCCGGTCGGCGGTCACCGCCTCGGCCGAGGGGCTCGGCGGCCTGGACATCCTGGTCAACAACGCGGGCATCGGCGCGGCCGGCACGGTCGAGGACAACGACGACGACGAGTGGCGGCGGGTCCTCGACGTGAACGTCCTCGGCATTGTCCGCACCACCCGGGCGGCCCTCCCGGCCCTGCGCGCGGCCGCGGCCCGCCGCGGGCAGGCCGCGATCGTCAACACCTGCTCGATCGTGGCCACCGCGGGCCTGCCGCAGCGCGCCCTGTACTCGGCGAGCAAGGGCGCGATCCTCGCGCTGACCCTGGCCATGGCGGCCGACCACGTCCGCGAGCGCATCCGGGTCAACTGCGTCAACCCGGGCACCGTCGACACCCCCTGGGTGGGACGGCTGCTGCGCGCCGCCCCGGATCCCGAGGCTGAGCGGGCCGCGCTGACCGCCCGCCAGCCCATAGGACGGCTGGTGTCGGCCGAGGAGGTCGCCGCTGCGATCGCCTACCTGGCCAGCCCGTCCGCGGGCGCGGTCACCGGCACGGCCCTCCCCGTCGACGGCGGCATGTCCGGCCTCCGCCTCCGCCCGCCTCCCGCCAGCTAACCCCGCGGCCCTCAACGGCACGCCGCCCCGCCCCCGGCTCCCGGGCCGCACTCCGGCGACGCCCAGAACGCCGTCGGCACCGAAAAGTGGTCAGAAAGTGCTGCTGCAACGACACTTTCTGACCACTTTCCGATTAGCGCCGGGCGAGCCGGCTGCCGTGCAGCGATCCCGGGAGATGACCTGGCAGTGGTCCAGCCTCCGGGGCCGGCCCGGGCCGGTGCCGGTCAGGCCCTGCGGACGCAAGTCCGTTCGGCGGCGTCATCCAAGGCCACAGATCGGATGACTTATGCCCCCCGATAGATCCGATGTTTGCCCCGAGTATCACTTACCTGCGGGGCAGGCCTTCCGGCGCAGCGGCCGTGGTTCACAGCAGGCGGCGGAAATAGTAGTCGGGCTCGACGAGGAACAGCCGCCAGTGGCGGACCAGGTCGAGCTCGTCCCACCACGCCGCGCGGATGCCCCAGTCACCGAGTTCCAGCAGGCCGGCGCCGGGGATCGCGGCGATCATGGGGGAGCTCTCGGCCACATCACGATGATGCCCGGACCCTGAGACGGTCGGCAGCGGCTGGTACCAAGGACCCATGACCGATGATGAGGCTGGCTCGCTCCGCGATGAGGCCGAACGGTGCCTGCGGGCGCTGGCCGGGCCCGACGCCGTGATGCGGGAGGACCAGTGGGCGGCGATCGACGCCCTGGTCTCGCGGCGCAGGCGCGCGCTCGTGGTGCAGCGCACCGGGTGGGGCAAGTCGGCGGTCTACTTCACGGCGACCGCGCTGCTGCGGGCGCGCGGCAGCGGCCCGTCGGTGATCGTCTCGCCGCTGCTCGCGCTCATGCGCAACCAGATCGACGCGGCCGGGCGGGCGGGCATCCGCGCGCGCACCGTGAACTCAGCCAACGCCGACGAGTGGGACCTGGTATACGCGGAGATCGCCGCGGGCGAGGTGGACGTGCTCCTGGTCAGCCCGGAGCGCCTGAACAACCCCGGTTTCCGCGACCAGGTGCTGCCCAAGCTGATCGCGACGGCGGGCATGCTGGTCGTGGACGAGGCGCACTGCATCTCCGACTGGGGCCACGACTTCCGCCCCGACTACCGGCGGCTGCGCACGCTGCTGGAGGAGCTGCCGCCCGGTGTCCCGGTGCTGGCCACCACGGCCACCGCGAACGCGCGGGTCGCCCGCGACGTCGCCGAGCAGCTCAGCGTCGGCCGGGACTCCGGCGGCGAGACCCTGGTCCTGCGCGGCCCGCTCGACCGGGCCAGCCTGCACCTGGCCGTGGTCGCGCTGCCGGCCGCGCAGCAGCGGCTGGCCTGGCTGGCCGAGCACCTGGGCGACCTGACAGGCTCCGGGATCATCTACACGCTGACCGTCGCGGCCAGCCGCGAGACCGCGGCGTTCCTCCGCGACCGGGGACACGACGTCGCCGCGTACTCCGGGCAGGACGACCACGCGGAACGCCAGGCCGCCGAGGATTCCCTGCTCGCCAACCGGCTCAAGGCGCTGGTGGCGACCAGCGCGCTCGGCATGGGCTTCGACAAGCCCGACCTCGGCTTCATCGTCCATCTGGGGGCGCCGCAGTCGCCGATCGCCTACTACCAGCAGATCGGCAGGGCGGGCCGGGCCACCGACCGCGCCGACGTGATCCTGCTGCCGGGACGGGAGGACGCAGACATCTGGGCCTACTTCGGTTCGCTGGCGTTCCCGCCGGAGGCCGTGGTCCGCGCCACGCTCGCCGCGCTCGCCGAGGCGGGCCGGCCGCTGTCGACCGCGGCGCTGGAGACCCGGGTCGACCTGTCCCGCAGCCGGCTGGAGATGATGCTCAAGGTCCTCGACGTGGACGGCGCCGTGCGCCGGGTCAGCGGCGGCTGGGCGGCGACCGGCCGGGACTGGTTCTACGACGCCGACCGGTACGCCCGGGTGGCCGCGGAGCGGTCCCGTGAGCAGCAGGCCATGCTCGGCTACATCACGGCCGGCGGCTGCCGGATGGAGTACCTGCGCCGCGAGCTCGACGACCCGGCCGCCGGGCCGTGCGGGCGCTGTGACAACTGCACCGGGCGGTCCTGGCCGCAGGCGGTTTCCCAGGCCGGAGCCGCAGCCGCCCGCGACCGGCTGCTGCGGCCTGGTGTCGAGGTCACCCCGCGGCGGATGTGGCCGACCGGCCTGGCCGGCCTCGGGATCGACGTGGCAGGGAAGATCGCCCCCGGGCTGTCCGCGGAGCCCGGCCGGGCCCTCGGGCGGCTGACCGACCTGGGCTGGGGAGCGCGGCTGCGCGCGCTGCTGGCCGACGACAGCCCCGATGATCCGGTTCCGGATGACCTCATCGATGCGGTGGTTAAGGTCCTGGCCGCGTGGGACTGGGCGCAGCGGCCAGCGGGCGTCGCCACGCTGCCCTCGCGGACCCGGCCGCGGCTCATTGAGAGCCTCGGCCGGCGCATCGCCGAGATCGGCCGGCTCCCGTACCTCGGCGCGCTGGCCTACACCGGCGCCGCGGGCCCCGGCCGGCCGGCCCGCCAGTCCAACAGCGCCCAGCGCCTGAGCGCCCTGTGGCCCGTGCTCACCGTTCCCGGGCCGCTGCGGGACGCAGTGGCTGGGCTCGGCGGCCCGGTGCTGCTGGTCGACGACCGGGTCGAGACCGGCTGGACGATGACGATCGCGGCGAAGCTGCTGCGTGAGGCCGGCGCGGCCGCGGTGCTGCCCCTGGTCCTGGCGGTCGGCGGCTGACGCTCAGCGCGGGGCAGCGGGTGGCCGACGTTCAGCGCGGGGCAGCGGCACCGGCGGCCGGTCCCCGGCGCGGCTTGCTGGCTTAGCTGTTCCACAGTCAGCAGTTAAAGGCTGACTTAGATAAGCACAAGCCAGCTGGCTATACTGTCTCCGTGCCAACCTCGACACTGCGGCTGATCGGGCCGCTCGATCCTCGGGAGGGCTGGACCGCGACCAGGTGCTCGATCGCCCGGACCATGAACGTCGTGGGCACGCGCTCCGCGTTCCTGCTGCTGCGGGAGGCCTTCTACGGCACCACCCGGTTCGACGATTTCGCCGAGCGCGTGGGCATCAGCCAGCCCGTGGCCGCCGCCCGGCTCCGTGAGCTGGTCCGCGACGGCCTCCTCGAGCGCGAGCCGTACCAGGAACCGGCGCGGCGCACCAGGATGGGGTACCGGCTGACCGAGAAGGGCGAGGAGCTGTTCCCAGCCCTGGTCGCCCTCATGCAGTGGGGTGAGCGCTGGCTCGGCCCGTCCGGAGTGGAGCTGCGGCACCGCGACTGCGGCAGCCCGGTCCGCGCCGAGCTGCGCTGCGGCCGCGGGCACCAGCTCTCGGTCTCCGATCTCGACCTGGTCGCCCGTCGGCCGTCCCCGGCCCGCCGCGAGCCTGTCGATGGTGACCGGTGACGATGGCCGAGCCGATCACGCCGGGCGCGCTGCTGCGCCGGATTCCGTCCGGAACGATCGACGCCGAACGCCATCTGTGGGGTTTCGGCGGCCTGCACGGAGGGCTGACGCTCGCGCTACTGACCTCGGTGATGCGTCGGGACGCACCGGGACCGGCCCGGCTGCGCAGCGCCACCATCCGGTTCCACCTCCCGCTCAGCGAGCCGTTCGGGATCGAGACCGAGGTGCTGCGCCAGGGAAAGGTGACCACGCTGGCCGCCCGGGCAGGCAGCGACGGCGTGGTGCGCGCCGACGCGTCCGCGATCTTCGGTGCCGACCGGCAGGCCGCCAGCCTCGCGTTCGCACCCCCGGCGCCTCCAGCGCCGCCTCCGTCGGACTGCGAGCGGTTCCGCATCCCGCCGGAGTTCGTGCCGATCTCCTCGTTCATGGAGATCCGCCCGGTCGGGCCGAACCGGCCGTATGCCGGCTGCGCGGAGCCGGAGCTGACCGCCTGGATCCGGCTGGCCGAGGATGACGAACCACCGGACGCCTACCGGCTGATCACGCTGATGGACGCGCTCGCTCCCTCCTACGCAGCCGTGCTGACGGAACTTCAGCTGATTCCCACGGTCGAGCTGACCGTGCGCCCAGGACATGGCGCGGCGCAGGCATCGTCGCCCTGGACCCTGCTGCACGCCCGAACCCGCTGGACCGAGGCCGACGGCTGGCTGGAAGAGCAGATCGACGCCTGGGATCCGGCCGGGACCCACCTCGCCTCGGCTCACCAGCTCCGCCTCGTGCGAGCCTCTGGCGTCAGTCAGCCGGAGTCAGGCAGAACGGATGACCATCGGGGTCGGTGAGCGCCACCCACGAGTCGCCGCCCGGCTGGAAGCCGGGCCGCATGGGCCCGGCACGCACACCGGTCAGCCGTGGCCGAGCACCGGGTGCGGCACGTAAGGCTCCTCGAGGCGCCGCATCTCGTCCTCGCTCAGCTCCAGCTGCTCGGCGGCCAGCGCGTCCTCCACGTGGCCGAGCCGGGTCGCGCCCACGATCGGCGCGGTCACCCCGGGGCGATGGAGCAGCCAGGCCAGCGCGACCTGGGCCGGCGGCACGCCGCGCCCGGCGGCCACCTCAGCGACGCGGTCCACGACGTCGAAGTCGGCCTCGTTGTACAGCACGTCCATGAACGCGTCCGTGCCCGACCGGGTCGTCCGCCGCTCACCTTCCCTGGTCCGGCTGCCGGCCAGCACGCCGCGCGCCAGCGGGCTCCACGGGATCACGCCGACGCCCTGGTCGATGCACTGCGGGATCATCTCCCGCTCTTCCTCGCGGTAGATCAGGTTGTAGTGATTCTGCATGGACACGAACCGGGTCCACCCGTGCCGGCCCGCGGCGTGCTGGGCCTTGGCGAACTGCCAGGCGAACATGGAGCTGGCGCCGATGTACCGGGCCTTGCCCGCCCGCACAATGTCGTGCAGTGCCTCCATGGTCTCCTCGACCGGGGTCCGGTAGTCCCAGCGGTGGATCTGGTACAGGTCCACGTAGTCGGTGCCGAGCCGGGACAGGGACGCGTCGACCTGCTGCAGGATCGCCTTGCGGGACAGCCCGGACCCGCCGGGGCTGTCATCCATCTTGAAGAAGACC
>DASYXX010000342.1:0-3966 GCA_035934395.1 Streptosporangiaceae bacterium | reverse complement strand
CTGCCCATGACCGGCAAGTCCGACCTCTGGGACGGGTATCCGTTCGGGATGCTGGCCGTTGACCTGCCCGACGTGGTCACCCTGCACGGCTCGAGCGGCACCGGCGGGCGGCCCACGCTGGTCGGGTACACGCGGGGCGATCTGCGGCTGTGGGCGCGGATGTGCGCCCGGGCGCTGGCCGCGGCCGGCGCCGGGCCCGAGAGCATCGTTCATAACGCCTATGGGTACGGGCTGTTCACCGGCGGCCTGGGCATCCACCAGGGAGCGATCGAGCTGGGCGCGACCGTGGTTCCGGTCTCCGGCGGGATGACCGCGCGGCAGGTGACGCTGGTGCGTGACCTGCGGCCCGACATCCTGACCTGCACGCCCTCGTACGCGATCCGGCTCGGCGAGGCGCTGGCCGAGGCTGGTCTCGGGCCCGGGTCGGGGCTGGGGCTGCGCGCGGGCCTGTTCGGCGCCGAGCCGTGGACCGAGGCGCTCCGGGCCAGGATCGAGGAGCTGCTGGGCCTCCGCGCGCTGGACATCTACGGGCTGTCCGAGGTCATCGGCCCGGGCGTCGCGGCCGAGTGCGTGGTGGCCGCCGACGGGCTGCACGTCAACGAGGACCACTTCGTGGTCGAGGCGGTCGACCCGGCCACCGGCCGGCCGGTGCCGGACGGGACGCCGGGGGAGCTGGTGTTCAGCACCGTGACCAAGGAGGCGCTGCCGCTGCTGCGGTACCGGACCGGGGACATCGCCGCGCTGCGCCACGGCACCTGCGCGTGCGGCCGGACCCTGGCGAAGATGAGCAAGATCACCGGCCGGCGGGATGACATGCTGGTGATCAGGGGCGTGAATGTCTACCCCAGCGAGGTCGAGCGGGTGCTGCTGGCCGATCCGGCGCTGGCGCCGGACTACCTGCTGGTGGTTGACGAGCGCGATACGCCGGCCCGATTGCTTGCCTGCGTTGAATATGTAACGGAACCCGGCGGGCCAGGGCCGGCAGAGGCCGAGCTGGAGACGCGGTTGCGGGAAGCGCTCGGCGTGGGGGTCACGGTCCGGGTGATGGCGGCGGGAGCCGTTCCCCGCTCCGAGGTCGGCAAGGCGGTCCGGGTCAGGCGGTGGCCGGGCGGCGACCCGCCGCTGCCGGGGCTGTCCTGACGCCGGATGTCGCTACCTGCCTCTAACATCGCTTCATGAACGCTGGGGAAACAGCCGCGCGGATCGGGGTGATGGGCGGCACGTTCGACCCGATCCATCACGGGCACCTGGTCGCGGCCAGCGAGGTCGGCCACTTCTACTCGCTGGACGAGGTGATCTTCGTGCCGACGGGGCAGCCCTGGCAGAAGGAGGGGCGCCAGGTCTCGGCGGCTGAGGACCGCTACCTGATGACGGTGATCGCGACCGCCTCGAACCCGCGGTTTTCTGTCAGCCGGGTGGATATCGACCGGCCGGGGCCCACGTACACCATCGACACGCTCCGCGACCTGCGCCACCTGCGCGGGCCGGACGCCAAGTTCTTCTTCATCACCGGCGCCGACGCCCTCGAGCAGCTCATGACCTGGCAGGACGTAGACGAACTGTTCGAGCTCGCGCATTTTGTCGGCTGCACCCGGCCCGGGCACCGGCTGAGCGGCGCAGGCCTGCCCGACGGCCGGGTCAGCCTGATCGAGATCCCCGCGCTGGCGATCTCCTCGACCCTCTGCCGGGAGCGCGTCGCGAAGGGAGTGCCGATCTGGTACCTGGTGCCGGACGGGATCGTCCAGTACATCTCCAAGCGCGGGCTCTACCGGGACGGGGAATCGGGGCCGCGCCGCCCCTGAGCAGCTGTTTTCCGGCTCGCCTTCGGGGCGCTCTTGAGACACCGCCTTCCCTCCTCGCTCGTCGCCGGCGCTCCTCGCTCGTCAGTCCAGGCGGCGTCGCGCCCCTCCGGCTCGCTGGCACGGCGCGGCTGGGATGGTCTGCGCGGGGTCCGGGATACCCTGAACTGCGCCGTGTCACGTCAGGCGCGGATGTGCGATGGTAGAAGGCAGGTCGGGAATTGAGGAGGACGAGCAGCACACGTGACCGCCACTGACAGGGCCGTCGAGCTCGTGAGAATCGCCGCGGGGGCCGCGGCAGACAAGCTGGCTACAGAGATCATCGCCTACGACGTGAGCGAGCAGCTCGTGATCACGGACGCGTTCCTCCTCTGCTCTGCGTCGAACGATCGCCAGGTCAGGGCCATCGTGGACGAGATCGAGGAGAAGCTGCGCCGGGCAGACGCCAAGCCGGTCCGCCGCGAGGGCGAGCGGGAGGGCCGCTGGGTTCTGCTCGACTACCTCGACGTGGTCATCCACGTGCAGCACGCCGAGGAGCGCATCTACTACGCCCTCGAGCGCCTCTGGAAGGACTGCCCGCGGATCCCGCTGGCTGAGCCGGCCATCGCCGGCGGGGCCGCCCGCCAGGGTTCTCGCGGTTCCTCCGGCCCCGGGCCGCGCTGATCGTGACGAGCCGTACCGGCGTGGGGCCTGAGCGTGCCCCGGGTCACGTGACCAGGCTCCTGCTCTGGCGGCACGGGCAGACGGCCTGGAATGCCGAGCACCGGTTCCAGGGCCACAGCGACGTCCCGCTGAACGCGACCGGGCACGAGCAGGCACGCCGAACGGCCCGCTACATCGCCGCCCTGCATCCGGACGCGATCTACTCCTCGGACCTCGTCCGCGCGGTCGAGACCGCCGAGCACCTCGCCCGGCTCACCGGGCTGCCGGTTCAGCTGGAGAAGGACCTGCGGGAGCGCGGCGGCGGCTCCTGGGAGGGCCTGACCGACGCCGAGATCCGGACGCAGTACCCGGTCGAGTACGCGGCCTGGGTCCCGCCCGACGGCGAATCGGTCACGACCGTGGCCGACCGCGCGGCCGCGGCGTTCCAGCGGATCGCCGAGAGCCTGGGCAGCGGGTCGCTCGCCGTGCTTGTCAGCCACGGGGCGGCGATCAGCCTCGGCATGTCCCGGCTGCTGGGGCTCCCGGAACGGGTGCGCGTCCTGGGCCCGCTCGGCAACTGCGCCTGGTCGGTCCTGGGCCGCCGCGACGGCCACTGGCGCCTGCTCGAGCACAACGCAGGCAAGATCCTCGACCTGATCGCTGAGCCGGTCTCGGAGCCGGTCTCGGAGCCGGAGGATGAGCCCGTGGAGGTGCTCACCGTCGGCCCGGAGCAGGCGCCGCCGGCGCGTCCGGCGGCAGGCCCGGACGGCACGGCGCTGCCCGGACCGGCACCAGGACGCGTTACCTGACGTGTTCTTGTACACTGTCCTGTCGCCGTAATCACGTCGCCGGCAACCAAGGGGCTGTAGCGCAGCTGGTAGCGCACCTCCATGGCATGGAGGGGGTCAGGGGTTCGAATCCCCTCAGCTCCACCGAGTTCTTGCAACAGAGTACATATCGATCTTTTCAAGATCAGCCCGGAACCATCGCGGGAGCCACCCGTGTAAGCTCGCGATCTTGGAAGAGGGCGCACAAGGCAGGGCCATCTTCCTCGATCACGAAACGGACGGGCGTCAATGGCCCTTCGGGTGTAGCCCGGCCAGCGCGAGTCAACGGGGAGAACCCGCTCGCCGGTCACGGACGCTGAGAAGCTACAGGCCTTGATTCTCTTGCGCTCGGCGCATAACGATTCTGGCCTCACGGCAGCTGCTGGAGCTGGCGGGGTCTGGATGCGCAGAACGCCCCGTTATGGTCGCCCATGGCGATAGGCCAGGGAAGGCCTGGCGATCTGCCCAAGACATAGCAGTACGTACACGGTTCCGGAGGCCGCATCCACGGTCTGGCGAGTTCATGCCGTTGACCTGGCGGGTTGCGGGCAGGCCAAGCGCTCCGTAGTGGAGGATGACCTGCACGTAGAGCGACAGGAAGTGAAACACGCCGAGCAGGGCGGCGCCTGTGAGCACCATGATCGCGTCGCCGGCGGCGACGGTACGCACGCAGAGCAGGCCCATCGGCACAAGCGGGT
>DASYXX010000309.1:0-3288 GCA_035934395.1 Streptosporangiaceae bacterium | reverse complement strand
CCAGCTCGGCCGGGCGGAAGCCGGCGAGCCGGGTCCACAGGCCGACGTAGGGCGCGTTGGGGGCCTGGGCCTGCATTCCCGCCAGGTGCGCGATGGCCTGCAGCGGGGTCATGCTCGCCCGCCGCAGCAGCAGCTGACGCTCGAGCCGCGCGCGGTTCAGCGCGCGCTGCCCGAGCACCGGGGCCTCAGGCACCGGCACCGGCCATCTCGAGGGCCGGCTCGGTGATCGCCTCGGGCGCGGTCATCTCGCGCGCGTGGCGCGGCAGCCCGAAGCCGAGGGCAAAGGCGCTGGCCAGCAGGCCAACGGTGGCGATCAGGGTCCACTGCGCGGCGCTGACGAACGCGTCCGCGTGGCCCGCCGTGGCGTGCAGCAGCCCGAAGAAGACCGAACCGAGCCCGGCCACGCCCAGCGCCATGCTCAGCGAGTTGACCGCCTGGAGCACGCCGGACGCTGAGCCCATCTCCGTCGGCTCCACGCCCGCCATGACGATGTCGAACAGCGGCACGAACACCATTCCCATGCCGATCCCGCCGACCACCATCGGCGCCAGCAGATCCAGCGTGGTCACTGAGGCAGCGGCCTGGTGCAGGACCTCGCCGAGCGCCAGCAGGCCGGCCGCCTCGACGACCAGGCCCGCGTGCAGGACCCGGCGGCCGAGCCGGGCCATCGACATCCCGCCGGCCGCGGAGCCGACGAAGGCACCAGCCGCCCACGGCGCCGTGGTGAGCGCCGAGTGCCAGGGCGAGAAGCCCAGCCCCGCCTGCAGGAAGACGTTGAAGACCAGCACGATGCCGCCCATTGACCCCACGAACGCGACCGAGAACGCCACACCGGGAGCGTAGCCGCGCCGGGCGAAGATCCCCGGCTCGATGAGCGGCGTCGCGCCCGCGCGCTGACGGCGCACCTGGTACCAGGCGAAGCCGGCCAGCACCGGCACCGCGGCGGCGAGCATCGCGACCAGCCACAGCGGCCAGCCGAGCGCGCGGCCCTGCACCAGCGGGAAGACGACCAGGAACATCGCGGTGCCGGCCAGCGCCGCGCCGGGCAGGTCCAGGCGCGCCCGGGTATCCCGGCTGCGGCCGGAGGGCAGCAGGCGCGCGCCGGCCAGCAGCGCGAGCGCGCCGACCGGCAGGTTCACCAGGAAGATCATCCGCCATCCGGTGCCCAGGATGTTCGCGCTGATCAGGCCGCCCGAGGCGACCGGGCCGAGCATCGCCGAGAGCCCCATCACCGGGCTGAACACCGCGAACGCCTTGCCGATCTCCGCGCCGGAGAACAGGTCCCTGATCAGGCCGAAGACCTGGGGGAGCATGATCGCGCCCGCCGCGCCCTGGACCGCGCGGGCGGCGATCAGCTGGCCGGGCGTGACCGCCGCGCCGCACGCCGCCGAGGCCGCGACGAAGCCCGCCATGCCGATCAGCAGCATGCGCTTGCGGCCGAACAGGTCCCCGAGCCTGCCGCCGCTGAGCAGGCCCACGGCCATGGCCAGCGTGTAGGCCGCGGTGATCCATTCGATCACGGCGTAGGACCCGCCGAGGTCGCGCTGGATAGCGGGCGCGGCGACCTGGGCGATCGTCGAGTCCAGCAGGTCCATCACTGCGGCGGCGACGGCGGCGGCGAACGCCAGCCAGCGCCAGCGGTTCGCGGTTGCGGACGAGATCACGGTACCCTCCCTAGAGGTTCGGAACGAAGTCTTCCGTTCCACTATAGCAGAACAGAATGCTTTGTTCCGATAGTTTCGCAGGCCGAGATGTGCTCCGGCGCGCCAGCCGTGGCAGGGCCGACCACAATCCAACGGGCACTCGGGGGGCCGCAAATGAGGGCTTACGCGGGTGGACGGGCCTTGCTGGTCCCAGCGGCCCCTGGGGTCACAGCGGTCGCGAGAGCCAGGCCGTAAGCGGTAGTGAGTGCGGTCAGGCGTCCTCGCCTGGGGCGCCCTGGCCGCGGTCGAAGTCGGCGACCAGGCGCCTGGGGGCCTTGCGCCGCCAGGATTCCGCGAGGAGTTCGCTGACGCGGCTCTCCGGGGCCGGCGCGAGATTGACGCGCAGCCCACGGATCCGGTTTCCCCACCGCAGCGGCTCGAACGCGGCGGGGTTCTCGGCCACCGACGCCGTTATCTCCTCTTCGTCCACGAACACGTGCAGGTGAGCCTCGTCGGGCGGCACCGTGGCGAAGATCTTGCCGCGCACCCGGAACGATGACATGTCGAAGTGCGGCTCCTCGGTCGCCTCGGGCAGCGACAGTGCGAAGCGGCGGGCCTGCTCCAGGGTGCCCACGGGGCCAGGCTAGCGGTGATCGCGGCCAGTTTCCGTCACGTGGGCCGGCCATCCTTTACGGCATGAGCGACAGCGAGGAATCAACGTCACCCGGCGTGCTGGGACGGCGGGAGCTGAACCGCGCCCTGCTCGACCGGCAGATGCTACTGCGCAGGGTCCCGCTGCCCGCCGAGACCGGCCCGCGGGCCGAGCGGGTCATCGAGACCGTCGAGCACCTGGCGGGCCTGCAGGCGCAGGCGCCGTTCCCGCCGTACTACGGCCTGTGGTCGCGGCTGGCGGGATTCCGCCCGGGCGACCTGGCGGAGCTGATCCTCAGCCGGAGAGTGGTCCGCATCGCGCTGATGCGCGGGACCATCCACCTCGTGTCCGCGCGAGACTGCCTGATGCTGCGCCCGCTGATCCAGTCGGTCCTGGACCGGGCCATGAGCACCACCTACAGCAGGCAGCTCAGCGGGGTGGACACCGGCGAGCTCGCCGCGGCCGGCCGGGTCCTAGTGGAGGATAAGCCCAGGACGTTCAGTGAGCTCGGCACGCTGCTGTCCGCGCAGTGGCCCGATCACCCGCCGGCGGCCCTGGCCCAGGGAGTCCGCGCCCTGGTGCCGCTGGTCCAGGTGCCGCCCCGAGCCGTGTGGGGCCTGGCCGGGCAGGCGGCGCACACGTCCGCGGAGTCCTGGCTCGGCCGTGATATGGAAGCCGGCCCGCGGCTGGATGACCTCGTCGTCCGCTACCTGGCCGCGTTCGGGCCGGCGACCGTTATGGATATGCAGGCCTGGTCCGGCCTGACCCGGCTGCGGGAGGCCGTCGACCGGCTCCGTCCCGGCCTGCGCACGTTCCGCGACGAGCAGGGGGCCGAGCTGTTCGATCTCCCCGGCGCCCCACGGCCCGGCCCGGACGTACCCGCCCCGGTCCGCCTGGTCGCGGAGTTCGACAACCTGATCCTCTCCCACGCCGACCGCGCGCGGATCATCAGCGAGCCGAACCGCCAGCGGATGTTCACCAGGAACGGGATCT
>DASYXX010000304.1:0-10329 GCA_035934395.1 Streptosporangiaceae bacterium | reverse complement strand
GAGGCGGCTTCGGGTGATGCTTGACGGGTTTCCAGGGTCTAGCTGGTGAACGGGGCGGCCTCCCCGGACAGGATGCAGCAACGCCCGTGCCGTGACGGACGTCAACGTAGAGCATCCCCGGGTCAGGATCGCATTCGCCCGTGACCTGATCCAACTCTCCGGATCACGGCCACGGGAGGCGGCCATGAGGCGGTCGCCTCCCAGGCTGCCGCGAGCAATTGGGTAGTTCAGCGCATGCGCTTTTGGCGCGGTTCGGGCCATCCTGATGAGAGGCAGTGACCGCGGCCCCGGCAGCGGAGGCAGCATGGCGACACGATTCCCGCCTCGCGCGCGGATACTGGTCTGCGGCGGCCTGGCGGGCGCTCTGGCCGGGCTGTTCGTCGGGTGGCTGTGTCAGCGGGTCGCCGTGAGCGAGGCCGCGAGCATGGCTGACTGCGAGAGGCGAGAGCTGTTCTGCCTGGCGGTTGGCAGCCGGCTGGTGCCGTTGTTCGCGTCGCCGGTCGCCGGGCTGACAGCCGGAGTGGTCTTTGCCGCAGCGGGGGTCCGGCCTGCCCCCAACGTATTTGCCAGCGCTGTCGCGGTGGCCGTGCTGACCGTGGTGACGGGCGGCGCGATCGAGTTCGCGACTCCGCCCGCCACCGGGACGGTGCTTCCGCCGACAGGACCTGGCCCCGGTGGGGCCGTGGTCACGGGTAGCGGGGATGCAGGCCAAGCTTCACCGCATCTCCCGTTTGTACGCCAGCCGTGACAAGATATTCGGGCGTTCACGGGACCTTGAGAGGGATCGGCATGAGGGTGCGACGGGTGGTCACAGGTCACGACCGCGACGGGAAGGCCGTGTTCGCATCCGACGAGCAGGTCGATCCAGTGACCCTGGAGCTGATGCCCGGCCCGGAGTTTCACCGGCTGTGGGGAGCTGATCAGCCGCCGACCTTTCCTGGCGATGGCGGCCCCACGGCGCAGGCCAGCTACTTCCCTCCCGTGGGTGGCTATCGCTTCGGGCTGTTCACCCTCCCTCCGGCGACCGTGCCGCTTCCTGCCGACCTCGACGTCCGGGCGGCGCTGGCGGAGATGGAGGACAAGCTACCGGGCATGCTGGCCTGTCTTGAGCCGGACAACCCGGGGATGCACACCACCGACACGATCGACTTCGAGGTAGTCCTCTCGGGTGAAGTGATCCTCGAGCTGGACGATGGGGCCGAGAAGGTCCTCCGCCCAGGCGACACCGTGGTACAGAACGGGACGCGCCACCGCTGGCGGAACCGGGGAACCGAGCCAGCCGTCCTGGCGGTGTTCATCACCGGGGCCCACCGCGCCAGCGAATAATCCGTCACAGGTTTCTGCGCCGACGTCCTGCTGGTGCTACCAGCTGTTCCTCGTCGAGGACGCCTTAGGGCAAGCGCTGGCTAAGCCAGTCGAGGGCGTACTGGGCGATCTCAGGCCAGCCGTGGTCGATCGTGAGCGAGTGGCCGCGATCGCCGAAGTCCCTGAAATCCGTCACCGCCGGTGACTTGTGGTAGAGCTTGCGGGTGGCCGTGGTGATGGCCGCGGGGACGGTGTGGTCCTGGCCTCCCGCGATCAGCAGCAGCGGCCCGCGGGTCCGGTTGCCGGTGTTGACCTTGGCGGGGGACCGTGGCGAGAAGTTGGCCAGCGCGGCCTCGAACAGGGGCTTGCCCGGCGACGGGACCGTCCAGCGCTCGTAGAGGTCGGCCGACTCGCGCTCAGGCAGCGCGTTCCCGAAGCCATAGCGGAACTGCTCCGGGGTCAGCGACACCGCCGCGTTCCGGTTGGCCGGCCTGCGCAGCGCGATCGCGGCGACGCGCAGCGCCGACGGCGGCAGGGAGAGCACGCCTTTGATGGGCGCGGCGTCGATCGCCACCGCCGCCTCGGCCAGGTCCTGCCCGAGCAGCCGCTGAGCGATCAGGCCGCCGAAGGAGTGCCCGATGACGACCGGCGCAGCGTCCAGGCCCCGGATGACCTGGGCGTAGTAGCCGACCACGTCGTCGATGCCCTGGCCTGCGACCCGGCCGGGCTCGCGGCGGGTCTGCTCGACGGTATCCGAGGCACCCGGCCAGCCCGGCGCCACGGGCGCGTAGCCCGCCTCACGGAACGTCTCCAGCCACGGACCCCACGAGGTCGCGTGCAGCCAGAGACCGTGCACGAACACGACGGGCCTGCCCGGCCCTTCCTGCTCCGTCATCTGAAGCCTCCCGTCCTCACTTAACCGGCCTGTTACCCGTTCAATGCCTATTAGTAACGAAAACGCTGCGGGCGGGCACGCGAAGCGCCGGCCGGCCGGAGGCGCGCTGTCGGCCCCCGCCGGTAGTGTGCCGTGCCATGAAGAGCGTGCAGCCTGAGGTGTTCCTCGTCGCCCGGCCGGAACTCGACTACGACCAGCTCGCCGCGTACCTTCGCGAGGTCGGCGGCGAGAAGTGGCTGGAGAAGCTGGACCGGGGCGACCTTGATAACGACGCGCTGAACTTGGCCGAGTTCGCTGGGCGCTTGTGCTATCGCTCCTGGGAGCCGGGGCTAAACCCCAACGTGTCACGGGTCCGTACAGACCAGGACAAGTACCTGGAGAACATTCTGGCCAGCGCGCACGGCTCGGTGCTCGAGCACGTGAGCTTCAGTTTTGTGCTGCATAACGTATCCAGAGTTTTCTCGCATGAGATCGTCCGCCATCGGCCGGGGGTGGCGATCTCGCAGGAGTCGCTGCGGTTCGTGCGGCTCGCCGACATCCCGTTCTGGTTCCCGGAGTGGGCGCTGGCCGATGCCGAGCTGATGAAGCGGGCGACCGCGCTGCTGAAGCAGATGGAGGAGTTCCAGCGCTGGATGGCCGGGCACTTCGGGCTGGACGAGGAGGGCGTGCCGTTCCACGAGAAGAAGCACAAGACGTCGTTTATGCGCCGGTTCGCGCCGGACGGGGTGGCCACGGGCCTGCTGTGGACGGCGAACATCCGGACCTTGCGGCACACCATCGAGGCGCGGACCGATCCCGGTGCCGAGGAGGAGATCCGGCTGGTGTTCGGCAAGATCGGCGAGCTGATGCAGGTCGAGGCCCCGGCCCTGTTCGGCGACTACGCGATCGAGGACGGCGCGTGGATTCCGCGCTGGCGCAAGGTGTGACAGTGCTTGACCTGAGGGAGAGTAGGTTCAGCGCATGCCAGATATTTCGTATCCGATGGTCGGCGGGTCCGGGCGCGGTTACCTGGCGGTGCCTTCGCCTGGGTCCGCCGGGCCGGGGCCGTGGCCGGGTGTCGTCGTGATCCACGAGGCGTTCGGGCTGAACGCCGACATCAGGGAGAAGGCCGATCAGCTCGCCGCGCGCGGATACCTCGCGTTAGCTCCTGACCTGTACGGCGGCAGGTACTGGATCCGCTGCGTCCGCGCCGCCTTCCGCCAGTTGCAGGCGCGGTCCGGGCCCGCGTTCGCGGCCCTGGAGGCCGCGCGGGGGATGCTCGCGGCCCGCGACGACTGCACCGGGAAGACCGGCGTCATCGGGTTCTGCATGGGCGGGGCCTTCGCGCTGCTCTGCGCGCCCCGCGATGGCTTCGCGGCCGCCTCGGTGAACTACGGCCTGGTGCCGAAGGACGCGGCGAGCGTGCTGCGGGGCGCCTGTCCGGTCGTCGCCAGTTACGGCGCGAAGGACGTGGGCGGCACCACCATGCCGGAACGGCTGCGGCGCGCGCTCACGGCGCTCGAGACTCCGCACGACGTGAAGGTGTACCCAGGCTCCGGCCACCGCTTCATGAGCGAGGCCTCGGGCGTCGGGGCGGTGGCCGCGAGGTTCGCCCGGATGAGCTACCACGAGGGTGATGCGCACGACGCGTGGCAGCGCATCTACGCTTTCTTCGGCGAGCACCTCGCCAGGTGACCGGGGGTTCGGAAGAAACATTCGGTGCGGGATTGCACGCCGACAAGTGCCGGGGTTCTTGCTGTGCGCGGGATTGCACGCGGAGAAATTACGTCATGCAATCGGTGGTGCTGAGATTGCACGCGGGCTGATCAACTACCGGGTCATCAGGCTGTCAGGCATTATGCTAGCCGGTGTTCTCATGAGGACTACCAATCACCTGGCCGCATCCGGCGGATCATGCCGTATCCGGTCTGCCCCCACACGCCTGGCCAGACGCCGAGTGGTCTCCCGGACCATGCGATCTGGGCCGCTGACAAAGATTTCCCGGTCCTCGCAGTTAGCGCAGTGGGCGGTCACATCGGACAGCATTCCCTTCATGCCAATGAAGTCCTTCTGATGTGACACGACGGGAATCACCTTCAGCCCGGGGCAGATCGACTCGAGGACCCGCAGATCGGGGAGGTCATAGAGGTCTTGTTCGGTGCGGGCGCCGAACCAGAGAGTGATCTTCCGACGCCAGAAGGGCCCGCCACC
This sequence comes from Streptosporangiaceae bacterium, assembly GCA_035934395.1. Taxonomy (GTDB): domain Bacteria; phylum Actinomycetota; class Actinomycetes; order Streptosporangiales; family Streptosporangiaceae; genus JASHPR01. Next base: position 5,939 of record DASYXX010000304.1, on the reverse strand, counting down.
GCGGAGCACTCCCTCAATGATCGCCTTGAGGGGCGCGAGGCCGGTGCCGCCGGCGATGCAGACCAGATCCCTGTCCAGCTCGGCAGGCACGGTCATCTCGCCCTGCGCCCGGCCAAGCAGCACGGTGTCGCCCGGGCGCGTGTTGTGCACCAGGGAGCCGCTCACCAGACCGCCGCGCAGGGCACGGACGTGCAGGTCTATCAGGCCGTTCTCTCGCGGCGCGTTCGCGATGGAGAAGTTGCGCCAGAGCCGCGGCCACCGGGGAACCTGAACGGCCACGTATTGTCCGGGCACGTAGCGGAGCGGCTGGTCGGGCCTGATCGTCATGACGGCCAGGTCCGGGCGCCGCTGGTCATGCCGGACGATCTCGCCGATCCACCAGGATGGCTGGCGCGCGGCGTCCTCGTCGGCAGCGGCGAGCATGACCTTCGTCGCGCGGCCCAGTACGGTCTCCCACGCCGCCTGCGTCGCATCGGACCAGTAATGTCCGGTGTAATGCCGTACCGTGTCGGTGAGCACGGCCAGGAAGGGCTCATAATGCCGATCCTTCACCCCGAACTTTCGATGACGCCGTCCTAGGTCAGCTAGGTAGGCGGCGAGCGAATCGGGGCTGTCAGCAGTCCATACGATGCGGGCCAGGGACGCGAATACCCGTTCCATGTGATCCCGCATGGCGTGCGGGAACATCGGGCGCATTTCCGGATAATGCACGAAAAGACGCGCGAAGAAGTATTCCATGGCAGCCTCGGAGTTCTCTGCCACGTAAGCGAAAGACTCCTTGACCAGCCGAGGTTCACATCCCCCGTCGTCCTCGGCGCACGCCTGGGTTTGACCGGCCGCAGGAGCCGGAAGCTCGGATGCGTTTAACTTGTCCACGGCTTCGTCGCGCGGAATTTGCGCAGGTATATTCGCGTGAGGATCGGTCAGGTAGAAAAGCCCGTCCGTTACCTGCTCGTGGCGTCGCCCGAAGCGGGTTAGGCGCCGCTGACCTGCGGACGTTCCCGGCCCCCGGTCCTGCGGGTAGCCGCCGTCCAGCGCGATCGCCATGATCCGAGTCTGTCACCCTGACATGATGGATACAACCTTTTCGGTCAGTCTTGACGAGGAAGCACACGGCGTAGTGGAATGGCGTCCGGTGTCATCCGCGTTCGTGTGTCATGGCATGCGCGCGTATATCAGCGACTGCTCCAGCCTGCGGTTAACGCACGGACTGGCCGTTCGTGAGTGAATTCCTGATGGGTGCCGCCGCCGTCCCGTAACGTCTCAGGCCCCGGTCGGGCACCAGGCCGAGCGCAAGCTGTCGCGGGCAACATGCGGAGCCGTGAGGGCTGACCGGAGATCAGTAGGCGGACCGGCCGCCGAACATCTCGGACATCCGGTTGGCCAGCCCCAGGTCGCCTTCCATGGTCATCCGACCGTCCAGGATCAGCGGGTAGAAGCTGCCCGCCGTGGTGAGCACCCTGATGAAGTCCGCCAGCGGGGCCGTGATCGTGAGCTCGGCGCCGTCGCTGCCGCCCTGATGCGCGCGAGCCCGGCCGTCACGCACCTCGATGGCCCACGACCTGCGGGTCCCGTCGCTCAGCCCGAGGTCGTAGACGATCGCGCCCTCGAAGCCCGCGGCCTTGTCGGGCTGGAACTGGCGCGTCATCATCCCGAAGACCGCGCGCTGGGCCTGCATGCCAGCGAAGATCTGCTCCAGCCGCGCGTCGGACGCCCGGCCGATGAGTCGCTGCAGGCCGGCCTGGCCGCGTCCCCGGAGGGACTCTCCCGCCGAGTGGCGGACCTGGCCGGCCAGGTGGCGCAGCGGTGGCCTGCGCGCCGGCCTGTGCGGTGACCGACCCGCCGCGGCACGCTGCGGCCTGTGCGGAGATCGTCGCGCCGCGGCGATCTCGGCGTCCTCATCGATCTCATAAGGAGCGGACAGCACGCGCGGGGCGGCCCGCCGGGCCAGCGCCTTGTCCACCGCGGCCGCCAGCCGGTCGGCCTTCGCCGCCTCCCGCTCTTCCCTGCCGTCGGCAAAACGGGGCAGGATCTCGCGGGCGAACAGCTCGATGCTCTCGCAGATGTGCTCGTGCCGGCTGTTCCCGGCCTGCATGACGAACATCACCTGGTCCACCCCGGCCGCCTCGTAGCGGGCGATCAGGTCACTGACCTGGCCGGGAGTGCCGATCGCGCCGCGCAGCGAGCCGATGCCGGCCTGCAGCAGCCGCACGGCCAGCGGCTGCGCGCTGGCGTGGACGATCTCGCGCGCGAAGCCGTGCTCCGCGCGATCGGTGCCGAAGCTCCGCCACAGGTCACTGTCGCCGACCACGTGGGCGCCGCCGCCGTAGAAGTGGCCCAGCGAGTAGGCGAAGAAGTGCGCGCCGTCGATGCCGCGGTCGATCGCGGTCGCCTCGTCGGGGTGCAGCATCATCGGCAGCACCACCGCGACGTTCGGGTTGACAGCGAACCCCCGCGGCACGCACTCCTCCGAGGTGATCAGGTCGTAGTACTCGGCGACCCAGCGCGCGGCGTCCTCGGGCTCGACGAACGAGAACGACAGGGCGCCGATGCCGCTGCGGGCCGCGAGGTGAATGGTCTCCCTGCGGCTGCACGCCACCCACAGGGGCGGGTGCGGCTTCTGCAGCGGCCGGGGCAGGACGTAGCGGGGCGGCATGGTGAAGAAGTCGCCGTCGTAGCCGGCGAACGGCTGCTCGGCGAACATGAGCGTCACGGCGTCGAGGGTTTCCTCCCACATCGCGCGCTTGGCCTCGCGGGCCACGCCGAACCCGCCGAGCTCGGCCGCCGAGCTCGCCTCCCCGGTGCCGAAGTCGACCCGGCCGTCCGAGACCAGGTCGAGGGTGGCGACCCGCTCGGCGATCCGGGCCGGGTGGTTGACCGCCGACGGGGCCTGGACGATGCCGTGGCCGAGCCGGATCCGCCGGGTGCGCTGGCTCGCGGCGGCCAGGAAGACCTCGGGGGCCGAGGAGTGCGAGTACTCCTCGAGGAAGTGGTGCTCGACTTCCCAGACGTAGTCGAGGCCGGACCGGTCGGCGAGCTCGATCTGCTCGAGGGCGTTGGACAGCAGCGCATGCTCCGACTGCGGCCCCCAGGGCCTGGGCAGCTGGTGCTCGTAGAAGATGCCGAACCGCATGTGGTCCTCCTCGACCGAATGCCGCGGCAAGCCGGCTAGATGGGCGGGGTGTAGGTCCAGTGGATCTGCAGCCAGGTGATCGCGGCCGACCACGCGCCGGTCACCTCGAGCAGCCCGACCACGACCAGCATGCCGCCGCCGATGCCGGTCACCAGCCGCGCGTGCCGCCGGGCGAATGCGAACACGCGCATGCCGCGCTGGAACGCCAGCGCCACGATGATGAACGGGACGCCGAGGCCGAGGCAGTAGATGAACGCCAGGAACGCGCCGCGGGCCGCGGTGCCCGTTGTGTAGGCCAGGGCGAGGACCGCGGTCAGCGTCGGGCCGATGCAGGGGGTCCAGCCGAGCCCGAACAGCACGCCGAGCAGCGGAGCGCCCGCTATCCCGGCGCGCGGGCGCACCGACGGCTTGATGATCCGCCCGGCGAACGAGAACCGGTCGAGCACGCCGGCGAACAGCAGGCCGAGGACGATCGTCAGCACGCCGAGCACGAGCGTCACGGCGCGCTGGTGGGTTCGCAGTGCCGTGCCGAAGCTGCCGAACGCCACCCCGTACGAGGTGTACAGCGCCGAGAACCCGAGCACGAACAGCGCGGTGCCCGCGACCACGCGGATGCGGGGCGGCCGGGCCGGCACGGCCACCGGCGCCTCGGCCGGCCCGGCGCTGGCGAGCTGGGCGCCCGGCAGGGCCCCGACGGGCCTGGCGCCCGACGTGGCCCCCACCAGCCGCGCGTTCTCCGACTCGGGGCTGTCCGACTCGCTGCTGTCCGACTCGGCGCCGGCCCCGGACATGCCGGTCACATAGGACAGGTAGCCGGGGACCAGCGGAAGGCAGCACGGGGAGAGGAACGTGACCGCCCCGGCAGCCGCCGCCACCGGCACGGCCAGGAGGAGCGGCCCGGAAGTCACCAGGCTGCCGACGCTCATGGTCCTCCCGCTGCGTAGCCGATGGGCCCAACCTACCGCGCCGGGTCACGGGCCCGGCTGGCGACTTCCCTCGTGGCGGTGCCAGGCTGCGCACCGCCGCCGGGTTGTGCCGCGCCACCACCCGCGCGGCCGGGCATTTGGGCGTCCCGGCATTGACTGGCCTTGCCGGGGCCCACCACGATGGCCGTTATGCGTAACACGCCTCCCTTCCGCGCGGACCACGTCGGCAGCCTGCTCCGTCCCTCGCAGCTTCTCGCGGCGCGCGACGATGTCGCCGCCGGCCGCATCGACGGGGCGCAGCTGCGGGCCGTCGAGGACGACGCGATCAGCGAGGTGGTCGGGATGCAGGAGTCGGTCGGCCTGCAGTCGGCGACCGACGGCGAGTTCCGGCGCGCGTCCTGGCACATGGATTTCATTTACCAGCTCGGCGGGATCAGCAAGGCGCCCGGCAACATCAGCGTGAAGTTCCGCAGCCCGTCGGGCAACATCGAGTTCACGCCCGCCGCCCTGCACGTGGGAGACCGGATCGGGCTGGACCGTACGATCTTCGCCGAAGACTTCGGCTACCTGCGGTCCGCGGTCACGACCGCGACGCCCAAGCTCACGATCCCGTCGCCGAACATGGTCCACTACCGGGGCGGCCCGGCGGCGATCGATCATGATGTCTACCCGGACATGGAGGCGTTCTGGAGCGACCTGTCGGCGGCCTACGCCGAGGAGGTCCGGCGGCTCGGCGACCTCGGGTGCACCTACCTGCAGCTCGATGACACGAGCCTGGCGTACCTGAACGACCCCGCGCAGCGCGCCGAGATCGCCGAGCGCGGCGAGGACGCCGAGCACCTGCACCTGCGCTACATCCGCCAGGTCAACGACGCGATCGCGGGCCGGCCCGACGACATGATCGTGACCACGCACATGTGCCGGGGAAACTTCCGCTCGTCCTGGGCCGCCGAGGGCGGCTACGACTTCGTGGCGGAGGCGCTGTTCTGCGAGCTGGCCGTGGACGGGTTCTTCCTCGAGTACGACGACGAGCGCTCGGGCGGCTTCGAGCCGCTCCGCTTCGTCCCTCCGGGCAAGATGGTGGTCCTCGGTCTGGTCACCACCAAGCGCGGCGAGCTGGAGAGCAAGGACGCCCTCAAGCGGCGGATCGATGAGGCGACCAAGTACGTGCCGCTGGATCAGCTGTGCCTCTCGCCGCAGTGCGGCTTCTCCTCGACGGTCGAGGGTAACGTGCTGACCCGCGATGAGCAGGCCGCCAAGCTCCGCCTGGTGGTCGAGACCGCCGCCGAGGTCTGGGACTGAGGTCCGGGGCCGAGCGGCGAAAAACGGTTGCGGCCGCTGATAGCGTCAGCACGTGCTCGCTACCCCGCCGCGCATCCCAGGCCTCCGGCGTCGGCCGGCATCGCTAGGCGCGACGGTCCCGCCGGCCCCGGCTTGACCGGCCGGCGAGTCCCCCTTCGGTTCTCGCAACGATCGCGGTTGCCTCGACAGTCAGCGGCCCGAGGGGGAGCTGGTGATCTTCGGTGGTGCCCGGCGGCTGCGCCGGCTGATGGCGGATATTGCGCCGTTGCGTACCTCGCGCGACTTCCGGCTCCTGTTCGCCAGCCGGACGGTCACGCTGTTCGGCAGCCAGGCGACCGAGGTCGCGCTGCTCGTGCAGGCCAAGCAGCTCACCGGGTCGGCTGTCGCCGTGGGCCTGCTTGGCGCGGTCGAGCTGGTGCCGCTGGTGGTGTTCGGCCTCTACGGCGGCGCGCTCGCCGACCGGCTGGACCGCAGGCGGCTGATCCGGTGGTGCGAGGCGGGCCTGGGCTGCTGCGCCGCGCTCCTGGTGGTCAACGCGTCGCTGGCCCGTCCCGCGGTGTGGCCGCTGTACCTCATCG